>CAIWTA010000257.1 GCA_903915465.1 uncultured Bacteroidales bacterium
CACTCCTTCAGGAACAGGTGCCTTGACTGCCGGTGCACAGACCTTATTGGTTGGTGGAACTTTGAATGTTGCCGCAGCCCAGGCTGCAGGTGTTTACACAAATACCACCGACATGACCGTAACTGTCAATTATAACTAGTAATATATTGATAGTGTGCAGTAAAGCGCTGCTGCCTGCGGCGCTTTTTTTTTGCCCAATTTTTTGTCGAAAACTTCTGTTACTTTAAGAAACTCTTTGCATTTGTAATACCTTTAAAAACGCGCGCACGTGCGTTTTTTTTATACATTTATTTCTGTAAATATCTCCTTCCGGAAAACGCTCTTTTCGTTTCTTCCCAAAAACCTTTTTAAACATATTGAAAATCAGGCAAATACGCTTGGTGTGTGAAATATGAGTATTTTTTATAAATTCTGGCTCGTTCTTTGCTTGTTGTATGGAGAATTGGTAAGGATAAACTCCTTACATTTGGGAAACTGGAAACATTCACAATGCAAATAGCGCATCATATGAAAAGACTTAGCCAAACAAGAAAAGTTTCTGCTCTGCTTTTAAGTATCATGTTATTTTTTTGCATTTACACGCAGAAAGCAGTTGCACAGACGATTGCCATCGGCCATATTTCTGCTGAAGTAGTAGAATCAGTGAGCGCTTCTTCCAACATGTTGGTGAATTTTAATTTGGCAAACGGAATCAACGGAAGCCGTTCCGTGCAAATGTCGCCTTCCCAGATGAATACGAGAAAAGTAGATATGGGAGATATAGCATTAAACTCAGGGCAAAATATCGCTTGCAATATTATGCTCAAATCTGCTACTCTTTCTGATGAAAAGGGAAATCAATTCATTCTTGAACCCACTACTTCTTTATCAGGACAACAGGATACAAACAGGGCTGATGGAACTCAGAACATTCATCTGACCGGAAAAGCGATGCTGGAGCAGGATCAGGAAAATGGTCTGTACCAGGGTTCCTACACAATGGTTTTTGCATACAATTAGTAACACATTTATCTTAACTGGCTTATATTTACGAATTGGATAATAAAAACGAATATATTGATTGTAAGTTATTTCTTTATATATATTATTTGATTGTTTTGCAATAGCTTAAGTTAAAATACACAACGATGCTTCTAACCTCCTCACAAGTTCAGTCGCATTCTTTAATGCGCGCAATTCCATGCTGTATTTTCTTATCCGTACTCGCAGGGTTAACTACATTCTCTTCAGCTACAGTCAAAGCCCAGGGGAATCTGTTGATAACTCCAAGACGCGTTGTCTTTGAAGGGAACAAAAGATCTGAAGAACTTAACCTGGCAAATACCGGTAAGGATACTGCAAAGTACAATGTTTCTATAGTGGATTACCGGATGAGAGAAGACGGTTCTTTTCTGGAGATTTCTCAACCAGACACAGGGCAAAAATTTGCCGGGAAATATCTCCGGTTTTTCCCACGGGCTGTTGTGTTGGCTCCCAATGAAGCGCAGGTTGTGAAGATTCAGGTTACAAAAGCGAATGAATTGGAACCCGGTGAATACAGATCACATGTGTACTTCCGGGCAGTCCCGGATGCGAAACCGCTGGGGGAAGGTGAAGGTAAAAAAGATTCTTCTGCCATATCTGTCCGGCTGGTGCCGATTTTCGGTATTACCATACCGGTTATCATACGGGTGGGAGAGAATTCTACAAAATTAATGTTGTCAGACTTGTCGTTTGATCAGGTGAACGACACCACGCCCAGGTTGAAACTGGTTTTGAACCGTACAGGGAATATGTCGGTGTATGGAGATCTTGTAGTTGAACATATTTCCCCGCAGGGAAAAGTAACACCCGCCGGGAGTGTGAAGGGTATAGCTGTATATACACCAAATCCACTCAGGCGGTTCCAAATGGATTTAGACAAAACAACGGGAATTAATTATCATACCGGTAAATTACAGGTGGTATTTTCCACTCAATCAGATGTGAGACCTGTAAAGCTTGCCGAGACTGAATTATTGCTGCAATGATTATCATCTTCTCGATGATAATCTGATTTCTTGATTAAATACTAATATGCTATGAGAAGATTATTTCTCTACTGTAAGACCTGTGCCCTTTTGTCAGCATTTTTATTGCTGATCCCGGGGTATCTGGCACAAGGTGCTACCAGGACTGCCTCTGTAACCGGAAATTGGAGTAACACTGCTACCTGGGGTGGCTCTGCAGTTCCGGTTGCCGGTGATGCCGTAGTCGTTAACAGCGGCATCACTGTAACTGTCGACGTCGCAGCTGTGTGTACCAGTATAACTATTAATGCTGCGGCTGCAACAAACGGAATAACGATAAGTGGTACCAACACACTTACTGTATCTGCTGCAATCACAATGAATGCTGCAAGTGCAGGAGTCGTCAGTTCACTCAATGTCGGCGCAGGCACATTGGGAGCAGGAAGTATCAGCATCGCAGGTAGTTCCACTTCAGGAAGGACAACTCAACTGACAATTTCAACAGGGACAGTCAACTGTACCGGAACCATCACTTTTACCGGAACAGCTGCTCAGGCACAATTTGTATTTTCGGGTACAGGTGTGCTGAATATCGGGGGAAATTTTGGCACAGGTGGAGCATTCACTCCATCAACAGGAACTGTCAATTATAATGCTTCCGCGGTGCAAACAATAGGACTCTATACCTATAATAATCTTACACTTTCCGGTACTTCGGCAAAAACATTTCCAACAGGAACGACAACTGTGAATGGCGTCCTTTCAATGGAAGGAACGGCAACTGCCACTGTAACAGGCACTTTGACCTATGGGGCTGCCGCAACATTGCAATATAATACGACGACTGCCAGGTCAGCAGGAAACGAATGGAAAACGCCATTCACTTCAACCGGCGGAGTGATTATTGCCAATACAGGCAAAATCACACTGAATGGAGCAAAAGTCTTCAATGCAGGGATTACATTGACAATCAACAGTGGCGCGACTTTAGTAACTTCTAACCAGGCCTTGACTTTTAATGGTGACTTTATTAACAATGGTACATTTACAGGAGGTTCTTCAACTGTAACGATAACAGGAGCAAATGCACAAAATATTGATGATTTTACAACCACTGGAGCAGTAAGCATTACAAAAACTTCCGGAACGGTCAATGTTACCGGGAACATCAACGCAGCGTCTTTGTCTTTATCTACCAGCAGTACAGGGGCAACTGCACTATCCCTAAATCCCGGTATTGCATTGACACTAACCGGGACGTTGACAATCAATCGTCCAAATACTGGTGGAACCAACACTGTTGATGTTGGATCATCAACAATAACTTGCGGATCAGTTGTTCTTGGAGGTTCTACTGCTGGTTCACGAACATCAGTGCTCAGATTATCTACGGGCCTGGTGGATGTTTCGGGAAATATGACGACTGCAGGTGCTGCCTCCCTGATTACTTTTAACGGAAACGGGAAGATTAACGTGGGCGGAACTTTCATGACCAGTGGAACCATTGGAACGTTCACTCCATCCACCGGAACTGTTAATTACGATGGATCTGGTGCACAATCTGTTATCGCAACAACCTATTATAACCTTACCTTCTCAAATGCAGGTGCCAAAACTTTTCCTGCCGGAACTACAACCGTAAATAATATTCTTTCAATTGAAGGAACAGCATCTACTGTGGTAACAGGAACATTAAGCTATGGTGCTTCCGCAACATTACAATATAAAATAACGGATGCCCATAATCCTGGAAGCGAATGGCCGGCAACATTTACAGCTACAGGGGGCGTAATCATTGCGAATCCCTCAGGATCGGTAACATTGGCTATTGCAAAAGCATTCAATGCTTCATCTTCATTGACTATCGGTGATGGAACTTCAACAAGTGTTTTTTCAGATGGAGGTTTTCAGATCACCAGCACAGGAACACTGAACCTGAATTCAGGGACATTCAAACTGGGAGCATCAAATGCTACTACATTCCCGGCATTTTCATCGATAAATATTACTCCCGGAACAATGGTTTCTTATGAGGCGGGTGTAAGCCAGGTTGTATCTACTGTTCCGGTCTATTCAGACCTGACACTTTCAGGGGTTAGCAAAACCATTGGAACGGCGAACGGAGCAACCTTGTCAGTTAACGGCACTCTCGTAATATCCCCGGGAGCTACCTATTTAGGCACTACGTATAATCCCGCCTTAAACATCAAAGGTGATTTTACTAATTCCGGAACTTTTACACAAGGAACAGGGCTTGTAACCTTCAATGGCACTGCTGCACAAACCATCAACGGTACTGCGACCTTTAATAATATCACAATTGCAAATACCGGCGATGTTGTAACTTCTAATGTAGATTTTACTGTAATAAGTCCATATATTTTAACGATCAATAATGGTGCTGATTTTACATTTTCTGGAACCACATTGACATTGGGTGATGACTTTATTAATAATGGGACATTTGACCCGGGGTCAGGAACAACAGAATTTATTGGAGTAACCGCCCAGGTTATCGGGGGCATTAGTCCAACAACATTTCATAATCTGACACTGAATAATGCCAATGACCTTTCCATCACAGGGGCCGGTTCTCCAACAATAACAGGAATTCTTACATTCACAAGTGGGAAAATTACAACTGGGTCAAATTCAATTATTTTGGGGAATTCAGCTACGATATCAGGGGCAGGACCAGGAAAATATATTTATGGGAATCTTACCAAAGGAATTGCAGCATCCACCTCCACTAAAACCTTTGAAATTGGTGATGATTCAAAATATACACCTGTGTTATTGAATTTTTCCGGGACCACAACAAACAGCAGCGGAAGCATAACCGCCAGTACAACAACAGAAGACCATCCTGGAATTGCTACATCTACTATTGACCCTGAATTAAGTGTGAACCGTTACTGGACACTTACAAATAATGGTGTGACTTTTGGAACCTATAGTGCCACATTCACTTTTATTAATCCTGATGATTTGGATGCCGATGCGAATACTGCGAATTTTATTATCAACAGGTTTTCATCGTCAACATGGACAAGCCCAGCGGTTGGAATACTTGCTTCCTCCAGTTCACAAACAACAGGATTAACATCAACCGGTTTTGGCGATTTTCAACTGGGCGAATTGAAAGCCCCTAGGATATCGATTGGATCTATAACAGACTTCGGTTTTCAGCAAGTGAATACGATATCCACAGAAAAAAACTATTCTGTTACAGGAAGAAATCTGATCGCTCCGGTTGTTATTACCCCGCCGGCAGGATTTGAAATTTCAACAACATCCGGATCTGGATTTATCACAAACCCGTTAAGCCTTTCATTAACACCAAGTGGCGGAGTTGTAAGTTCGACCATTTATGTCAGATTCCATCCGTTAGCAATACAAGCCTATTCAGGAAATATAACGCATACAAGTACAGGAGCTGTCCAGCAGAATTTAGTCGTTACAGGTACATCAATAATTACCTATTGTTCTGCAGCATCTATTTCATATACGCAATATGAATCTATCACAAACTTTAATTTTGGCGGCATCAATAATACGACTCCAGTCGTCAAAACAGCTGGATATTTTGATTATACACAATCAGTTACAGCAGCATCTGTTACGCAAGGTATTAGTTATCCTATTTCAGTAACTGAGCAGTTTATTTCGACTTTGGATAATGGATACTGTAAAGTTTTTATTGATTTTAATCAGAATGGCGTTTTTGATGTTCCCGGTGAAGTTGTTTTTGAAGGTGCATATACCGGCAATATGACATTTTTTGGGAATGCTACGATACCATTGACTGCAATGACTGGTGTGACAAGGCTTAGAGTTGTTGTAAAGGGAGTTGGAACGTCTGGTGACACTGACCCCTGTGGAACGTTTACCTGGGGAGAAGTAGAAGATTATTCCGTAAATATCGTGGCATTCAGTGGCCCCGGATTGTTTGTCACTCCAAATATAATTGGATTTGGATACGTTGCAAGTGGCGGAACCTCTTCTGAAAAAACCTACAGTTTACAGGGGTTAAACCTGACGCCTGTTTCCGGGAATATAACAGTTTCAGCACCTACCAATTTTGAAGTTTCTTTGACATCAGGCAGTGGCTTTACAACTTCATTGACGCTGGCATATACCGGCTCTTCACTAAGTTCCACAACAATTTATGCCAGGTTCAAACCGACAACAGCAAATATCAGTTACAGCAGCATTGTTGTAAATAGTGGTGGCGGTGGAGCTGCCTGCCCGTTGACTGTGCTGGGAACCTCATTGCCTTATTGTGCTTCAAGTGGCACAACTACAACCAGCAAAAGTATCATACTCGTAAATTTCAACACCATTAACAACTCCACGGGGAAAACTGCTGGGTACACTGATTACTATGCTACACAATCGACTAATGTAACGATAGGGAACTCGTATCTTTTTACTGCCGGAATAAATACTGCCGGCAATTACAGAATGCATGCATGGGTTTGGATAGACTGGAATCATAATGGAAGTTTTCTTGATGCTGGTGAAGCTTACGATCTTGGAAGTGTTAATAATCTTGCAAATGGTTTGCCTGATCTGTGTCCGTTAAGTATTACAATTCCAGCAGGTGCAGTAACAGGAAATACAAGAATGCGGGTTTCTGCAAAATATAATTCCGATCCTACATCTTGTGAAACAGGTTTTGATGGAGAAGTTGAAGATTATTGTGTAAATGTTGTCCCTGTTTTTCCCAATATTTACAGGTCTGTGGCAACAGGAAACTGGAACGCAATAGGTACATGGGAATTTTCTGCAGATAATGGGCTGAACTGGAATCCTGCAATTGCTACGCCTTCAAGTACAGATGGTACGATTAACATACGCAATCCCCATGTTGTTACACTAACGCAAACGATCACAGCCGACCAGTTGACGGTAGAAATCGGAGGAACATTGGTTCTGTCTCAAAATATTACCATCGCTGATGGGGCAACTACAGATATGGATGTTTACGGAACACTGGACTGTAACAGCCTCATCGTTTCGGGAGCAGGGTCTGTTTCCATTGAATCTGGTGCACAGTTGATCATGGAATCACCAGACGGAATTACCGCATCCGGAAGCACCGGGAATATTCAAACTACAACGCGAACCTTTAATTCCGGTGCCAATTATAAGTACAACGGTACATCTGCACAAGTAACCGGTAACGGATTGCCGGCAATTGTGAATAATCTGACGATTGAAAACAGCGCAGGGGTTTCGCTTTCAGGCGCCGTAACGATCAATGGAACTCTTACATCGACAACAGGCGCATTATCAATTGGATCAACTACACTGACATTCCAGAATTCAAATACGCCGATTATCAGGACATCCGGAACAATAACCACTTCTACAGGATCCAACTTAATTTTTGGGACAGCAGGAAACACCGGCGGAAATGCATTTGCGATTCCTTCAGGTACATTTACATCTGCTCCGGCAATCAATAACCTTACCATTAACAGGGGAAACAGTATCACATTAAATACCCAGATAATGTCAATAGCGGGAGTTTTGCTTTGTAATGGGCCTCTGAATACAAATGGAAATCTTAAACTTCTTTCTACTGCAGCACAAACAGCACTTATTGATGGAACCAGTACAGGAAGCGTGACAGGTAATGTTACAATGCAGCGTTATTTATCTTCAGGTTTCGGATACAAATATTTCAGTTCTCCGTTCCAGTCAGCAACAGTCAACGAATTTGCTGACGATCTTGATCTTACAGCTTCATTTCCGACATTTTATCGGTTTAACGAAAATCTGCTTTCTGCCGGATGGGTCAATTATACAAATACTACCGGAACATTAGTTCCCGCGCAGGGGTATGCAGGGAATTTTGGGAATTCTCCGGCTGCAAAAACGGTCAATATGACTGGTGTTGTGAACAACGGAACGGTGGGGCCTGTTACGCTTTACAATCATAATAATACCTATACTCTCGGATACAACCTGGCAGGTAATCCATACCCTTCACCCATTGATTGGAATGCTCCCAGCGGTTGGACAAAGACGAACATCGATAATGCATTATATTACTTCAATAACGGAACCACGGATCAATATACCGGCACATACAGCACGTATATCAATGGTGTTTCAAGTGATGGCATTGCAAATAATCTCATTCCTTCATCACAGGGATTTTTCGTTCATGTGTCGGATGGAACATACCCGGTAACTGCACAGTTTGGAATGAATAACAGTGTCAGGGTAAATAATCTTTCTCCTGTATTTCATAAAGAAATGCAAGCGGAAACCCGGCCTATTCTCAGGCTTACAGCAGCTTTCGATGCGGAAGGAGCCCTGACCGATCCTCTGGTAATTTATTTTGATGATACAGCTACTTTTGCATTTGACAGGAATCGCGATGCTTTAAAACTCATAAATACCGATTTGGAAGTTCCTAACATCTACGCAATTTCATCAGACAGAACACTACTTTCCATAAGCGCAATCCCCAACCCTGCGGATTCGTTAACTGTCCTTCCGCTGGGTTTAAAAACGTTGACGGATGGCTGGATCAAAATGAAAACTGCATCAATCGAGCGAATTCCTATACTGCTGAACGTTTATCTTTATGATGATCAAACAAAAATCTATAGAAATCTTGCCGTGAACCCGGAATATGGTTTCTATTTGCATGCTGGTAATTGTGAAGGTCGTTTTTCTATCGTATTCAGCCTAAAAGAGTTGAGGTACGGATCCGGAAATGAAGGAGATTTTTTGGTGTATAGTTCAGAAAATAAGATCTTTGTATATGCAAATATGGCTCAAGGTGAAACCGGGGAGATTAGTGTTTACAACATTCTGGGCCAATATCTCTGGCATCAGAAAATCATAGGGAACATTGTTCATGAACTCGATCCGGACTTTAGTAATGGAGGATATATCGTAGAATTTACTTCACAAAAAGGAAAACAATCAAAGAAAGTACTAATAACTTATCCATGAGAAAAACCAGAAGCATATTGTCGCTATGGTGTAAAATTGCTCGCATGATATGCGGGAGTCTTTTACTTTTATTTTTATATTTTCCGGCACATGCACAGGAACATCCTCCCAAACCCATTAAAGTTACTACCTTTCAAAACCTGAGTTTTGGTGCATTTTTCCAGGGTGTGGTGGGCGGAAGTGTAATTATTTACCCAAACGGATCCCGCTCAGTTACGGGAGACGTTATTCAGGCCAGTTTGGGGTTCTCCTATTTTGCAGCGATTTTCGAGGTTGAGGCAAACCCCGGATCCCTTTTAGTCATTCAAAAAGGGCCGGATATCCTTTTACCGGGAAGTAACGGAGGATCTATGACTTTACATATTGGTGATACCGATCCGGTTTCACCTTTTATCAATACCTTAACACCACCAGGCAAAACGCAAGTGCGTGTGGGTGCCACACTTCTGGTGGGAAGCCCGCTGGCAAATCCGGTAGGATCTTACAGTGGTTCATTTTTGGTCACCTTTATTCAGCAATAAATATTCCACATTAACTTGTGGGAATTATATACGTGACAACAAATTCATCATACCCCTCTTTGAAAAGCAACAGACACTTCCCCTTCTCATTTGTGTGTTTGGCAGCAACTTTCTTTTTCTTACTGGTCATTTTAGCTCCAAAAAAGATATCAGCTCAGGATGAACCTTCGTATGATGAAATTTCTGTCTTTCTCAATGTTCAGCAGATCGGTGGCATAGAAATGCCGGGTGTCATCATGGGATCGGCGGTTTATCTGCCCATAACCAATGTTTTCGACTTTCTGAAAATAAAGAACACTCCGGCCGCTGATCTTGATTCAATAACGGGTTTTTTCATTGTCCCTCAGGCTACATTTCTGATCAACAAAAAGAACAGCCGCATCATTTACAAAGACAAGGTGTATGATTTGAAACCGGAAGACTTCATTCGTACTGAAACCAACTTATATTTAAAATCTAAATATTTTGGTGAAATTTTCGGATTGGACTGTTCTTTTAATTTCCGGGCTCTTTCTGTAAACCTGTCAACAAAACTTGAACTTCCTGTAATTCGGGAAATGCGACAGGAAATGATGCGGTCAAACATCAATCGCCTGAAAGGCGAAGAAAAAGCTGATACAGTTATTGGCCGGAGCTATCCGTTGTTTCATTTTGGCATGGTTGATTGGTCAGTCATAGCGACACAACAGGTTAAAGGACCCACCGATACAAGGGTGAATCTTTCTCTCGGCGCAATTTTGGCAGGAGGAGAAACCGATGTCACCATTAATTATAGCTCCAGTGAACCATTTACTGAAAAACAGCAATATTATCTATGGCGTTATGCAAATAACGACCATCCGGCATTAAGGCAAGCAATGGCTGGGAAAATTAACTCCCAGGCGATTTCATCAATATATGCTCCGGTAGTCGGGGTCCAATTTACCAATACGCCTACTACTTACCGCCGGTCGTTCGGATCCTATCCGTTAAGTGATCGCACCGAGCCCGGCTGGATTGTTGAACTCTATGTGAATAATACATTAGTTGATTATGTGAAAGCGGATGCTTCCGGATTTTTTACTTTTCAGGTACCGCTTGTGTATGGGAATACAGCTGTGAAGCTACGTTTTTACGGCCCCTGGGGAGAGGAGCGTGCCCGAGAGCAAAATATCAGCATCCCTTTCACCTTTCTTCCGGCAAAGGAATTAGAATATACAGTCAGCGCAGGATTCGTTGAAGACAGCACGCTCAGCCGGTATTCAAGAGGAAATATTAATTATGGACTCAGCCGACGCTTGACGATAGGGGGTGGAGTAGAATATCTTACTTCCGTCACTTCAGGAAATACCATGCCATTTGTGAATATGTCGCTAAGACTTGCCACCAGCCTTTTGATTTCGGGAGAATATACCTATGGGGTCAGGTTCAAAGGGCTTCTGAGCTACCGGTTACCTTCCAATCTGCAGTTTGAGCTTTCATATCTTAATTACAATAAACACCAGACTGCCATCAATTATAACATTCTTGAAGAAAGAAAAGCGATAATATCTATGCCTCTGATCGGTCGAAACTTCTCCTCCTTCGCGAGGCTAACACTTGACCAGATCATCCTTCCGGCCACACAGTCAACCACCGTTGAATTACTGCTTTCTGGTGCTGTACTTGGAGTTAATTCAAATCTCACAACGTATGCCATGTTTGCAGAGATGACAGACCCATATGTTTACAGTAACCTTTCATTTGCTTTCCGGCTTCCGGCAAGATTTGTTTTTACACCACAGGCACAATTCCAGTATAACCGGGGACAATTTATTTCTGTCAAATGTGAACTTGAAAAACACATTTTAAAAAATGGGTATGCCAATATTTCGTACGAACGAAACTTTCTAAGCAACATCAGTAATACACAGATCGGTTTGCGCTATGATTTCGCTTTTGCCCAAACCGGGTTGACTTTCCGCCAAACCAACAACACGACTTCATTGATTGAGTCGGCAAGGGGAAGCTTGATAAATGAATCAAAAATCCATTATTTTGGGGTTAATAACCGAACCAGCGTCGGAAGGGGCGGGATAGTAATTTTGCCCTACTTAGATCTTAATTGCAATGGTCATCATGACAAGACGGAACCTAGAGTGGCTGGCCTCAATATCCGGATAAACGGAGGTCGGATTGAACTGAGTAAAAAAGATACTACAATCAGGATCTTTGATCTTGAGCCATATACAAACTATTTCATTGAACTCGATAGAAACAGTTTCGATAATATTGCCTGGCAGATCAGGATGCAAACCCTGAGTGTGGCGATTGATCCGAACCAGTTCAGGCTGGTTGAAGTTCCAATAGCAGTCGTTGGAGAAGCTTCAGGAATGGTATTTATCCAGAGAAACAAACGCAGGAATGGCCAGGGCCGGATCGTTGTCTGCTTCTATGACAAAGATTCAAAACTTGTTGCAAGAACAATTTCTGAGGCTGAAGGTTATTTCAGTTTTCTCGGTCTTGCACCCGGTTCATACACTGTAAGGGTTGATACAACCCAATTGCGCAAGCTGAATATGACTTCAAAACCAATCAGCTCACAAATTGATATCGCGCGCACAAAAGACGGTGATGTTGTTGATAATCTTGAGTTCACCCTTTATCCTGCAGCGTTTGATACTTCAATATTGAATTCTCCGGCGGATAAACAAAACCCGGTTCCTTTTCAGGAAAAGAAAAATCTTCCAAAAACAGAACCACCGGTACCACCCAATAAAGAAATTGAAAAAAAGATCGCACCTGGAAATAATAATGTATTACCGACAAAGCAACCTGGTGATCAAAAAAAAGGAAAAAATGGAGATCCTCCGGGGAAGAGTGATCAGGATGCTCAAGCAGGAACCATGAAACCCCAAAACACAACAATTTCTGACAAAATAGCCAGCAGCGAAAAGAGAGAATTCCTGATACAAGTTGGTGCATTTCGCACCGAGGCCAATGCTTTACCCGTTCTTGCGAAGTTGAAGAATATGACGGACCGAACTGTGGAAATAGTTTCCAGTGGCGGATATTACAAGGTTTTTATCTTTGGGTTCCCAAGTAAAAACGAAGCGGAGGATTTTCTTCCAAAACTATCCGCACAGGGCTTCTCCGGAGCTTTTGTTATTTCTAAAAAATAATTACATTTTAGAGACTGTTTAAAAATTTCAGTATTTTTCTATCTATTATTGCCCTCAGGCCGGGCGGCCTCGTCGCCACAACGCAGCTGCGCCTTCATCTACCTCACTTCGTGAGATTTCCGGCTTCGCCGGAACCGAAGACGTCGAAGGCTGCTTATCTGGCGACTGTTATTCTTTTTGATTATTGTCTTTTCCATAGCTTATCGATTGAATTATCAAGGATTTTAAAAGACCCGCCTTTTGAAATTCATGTAAAGAGAATCGAGGAATGAGCGTCAAAAGCTGCGGACTGTTTGAGGAGCGCAGCGACGAGTTTCCGCAGGAATGCAGGAATCCAGAATGCAGACGCCCCTTTGCTAGTGGTAGTTCATTGATCAGTAAGAGGAAAAGGAATAACGCCGGACATCTTCCAGAGTGATCTTCCCATCACAAAGAATTACCAAGCGTTCAACAACATTCCGGAGTTCACGGATATTGCCAGTCCATTTGATGGTTTTCAATTCTGAAAGGGCTTCTTCTTCAATAAAAATCGGAGCTTTCCCCTGATGCTGGCAGATCTCTTCAATGAAATTCTGCACCAGAAGCGGAATATCATCTAAGCGTTTACTTAGAGGCGGTACCTCAATAATGATAACACTCAGCCGGTGGAAGAGGTCTTCACGGAAGGTCTTTTTTTCCATCTCTTCTTTCAGGTTCTTATTGGTTGCCGCAATAAACCTGACATCCACAGGAATGTCTTTTTCTCCTCCAACCCGCGTGATTTTGTTCTCCTGTAATGCCCGGAGAACCTTGGCCTGAGCAGAAAGACTCATGTCGCCGATTTCATCCAGGAAAAGAGTTCCTCCATCGGCTAATTCAAAATCTCCTTTTCGCTGTTTTATGGCAGAAGTGAAAGACCCTTTTTCATGACCGAATAGGCTGCTCTCAATAAGTTCAGAAGGAATTGCTGCACAGTTAACTTCGATGAATGGTGCATCTGCCCTGTTACTTAAGTGATGTAACCAGCGTGCAACCAACTCTTTCCCTGTACCATTGTCACCCGTTATCAGTATGCGGGCATCGGTCGGAGCAACTCTCTTAAGCAAATCCTTTAGCTGAAGCATGGCTTCTGATTCGCCAATCATGTCATGAACCCCGCTGATCTTCTGTTTCAGGAGTTTTGTTTCATGGATTAGGCTGGCTTTTTCAACAGCATTCCGAAGTGTAACCAGCAAACGGTTAAGATCGAGTGGTTTGGAAATATAATCATAAGCACCTTTTTTAATTGCCTCAACTGCAGTTTCAATAGTTCCATGCCCGGAAATCATAATTATCGGAGACTCACTCTTCTTCATCATTTGTTCCAACACCTCGATACCGTCCATTCCGGGCATTTTGATATCACACAGAATGACATCGTAGCTATTTGAATCCACAAGTTTCAAACCATTGATACCATCTGCAACATCCTCAACAATATATTTTTCATACTCCAGGATCTCTCTTAAAGTGTTGCGGATACTTTTCTCATCATCTATGATCAGGATCTTGGCCATTCTTCAGATTATTTATTTCAAAGGTAGAAAAACTTTAGATAATTTTACCGTATGATAAAGTTTATCCTGGTCCTTACTTTCTGGATTCTGGCGTCCTGCTTCGCTGGAAAGAGCTATGCCCAAAATAGTATCATGGAAACCATGAAATATCCATGGGCAGGAGGATTAAATTCCTGTACTTTCGGACCTATAGACCTGAACCTTGACGGAAAACCTGATCTCGTCATTTTTGAACGGCTTGGCAATCGTATCCTTCCTTTCATTCAGAACGGAACTCCCGGAATTGTTGATTATACCTATCATCCTGAATATGTTTCTCTTTTCCCTGACCTTCATGAATGGGTGGAATTTGTTGATTATAATTGTGATGGCAGACTGGATATTTTCACCTATTACGCTGGTGGAATCAGAGTTTTCAAAAATGTTTCCGATACTTCCCTAAAGTTTGAGCTGGTTACCGACCTTCTTCAGTCTTACTATTATACAGGATATGTTGGGATTCTGGGAACACCGGTGGATTTTCCTGCACTTGCTGACCTTGACAATGACGGAGACATAGATATTCTTACTTTTTTTGGATTAGGTTCTTATGTTGAATTTCACCGGAATCTTTCCATTGAAAAATATGGAACTTGCGATAGTCTTGACTACAAACTTACCGATAATTGCTGGGGCGATTTCAAGGAGAGTGAAGGGGGAAACAAGATTACACTGGATGCCGTGTGCCCTGCAAAATCAGACCCGCTGCCGCTTGCTCCATATTCTTTTGGTCTTCAAAAACATACCGGCTCTACAATGCTTGCCATCGACCTGAATGGCAATGGTGTTCAGGATCTTTTGTTAGGTGATGTAGACTTTCCAAACATTATCTCAATGATCAATGGCGGTACCGGAGATTCTGCGCACATGATCAACGTTGACAGTACATTCCCCGGAACATCCCGGCCAGTAAGACTTTTCTCGTTTCCATCCTGTTCTTCTATCGACATGAACAATGATGGCCTTAACGACCTTGTCATTTCGCCTTTTGATCCTTCGTATCTGATTTCGGATAACTACAGAAGCGTCTGGTTCTATCAAAATACCGGAACATTTTCATCTCCTGTTTTCCAATTCCAGGAAGATCGCTTTTTCCAGGATGAAATGATCGACGTTGGCACCAATTCTTACCCAACGTTTTTTGATATCAATAGTGATGGATTGTTGGATCTGATAATCGGGAACTATGGGTACTATGATTCTTCTTTTTATAAACTTGGATACCTGCATTCTGTCTACACTTCCAGATTGGCATACTATCAGAATACAGGTACAACATCCTTTCCTGCATTTAAGCTGGTTACAGACGACTTTGGCGGCCTGGCTGCCCTTCACCTGACAGGTCTTTATCCTGCATTTGGAGATCTTGATGGGGATGGTGACGATGACCTGATCCTGGGAAATACAGATGGCACGCTCATTTACCTTGAAAATACAGCAGGTCCTGGTCAGCTTCCGGTTTATAAGGCACCGGTTTTTAACTATCAGAACATTAATGTAAAAAAAACCAGCACACCGCAGTTATTTGACCTCGATAAGGACGGTTTGAAGGATCTTGTGATTGGAAAGCAGGAGGGGAGCATAAGTTATTACCGTAATACAGGAACTATTGCACAACCACAATTTACGCTAATTACAAATAATCTCGGAAATATCAATGTAACCAACCCGAATCTCTCATATTATGGATATAGTACACCTTACTTTTTTCTGGATAAAACCCACGAGATTAAACTATTGGTTGGGTCGGAGGAGGGAAAGGTCCATTATTTCACCAATGTAGAAAACAACCTGAATGGTGCTTTTTTACCATCTGATTCCTTGTTTTCGCTGGTCACAGGAAAACCTTTTGAGATTAAGTCTGGCTGGAGATTAGCACCTTGTATCGCTTCTTTAAGTGATCCGGTTTTCATGGATCTGGTTGTTGGGAATTTTGCAGGTGGCCTGAATTATTTCAGCCATCAGGCAGTTCCTGCCGTAATTGCAGATATTATTGATGCAAAGGCATCTATGAACAACCAATTCAAAGTATATCCAAATCCTGCAGACCAGTTTATGTTTGTCAAAGCAAACTATAAACATCCTGATTCACAATTCATTCTTGAGTTATATAATTCAATGGGATTGCGCGTAACGAGGCAAATTCTCCCGTCAATAAGTGAGTTGCCAGTCTTCACCGGGAATTTCCCGGAAGGACTTTACTTGCTTGTTATATCCCCACCAAAAGACGTAGCCATTGACAATCGCTTCATTGCGAAAGTAATGGTAAAGCACTGATCCTTTCCCTGGCATTTGTGTAATTTTTGACGACTTTTTTTCATCTTACAGAAAATGAGCATGTTATTGCTTTTTATCGAAAAGTTATTAACATTTCGGAAAATTGTTGGTGGGAATAAATGGTGATTTGTGGGGATTCCATATCTTTACACAATGAAATGAAGTTTTTATGGTCATGACAAATCTCCACGGTGAGTTTGAATGCAGGATTGACGAAAAAGGCCGGATTATTATTCCGGCCGGGCTCATGAAGCAGATATCACCCAAAGCCCAGGATAAGTTTATGATAAACCGGGGGTTTGAGGGATGCTTAAATCTTTTTCCTATGAATGAATGGGAAACGGAGAGCGAAAAGGTAAATCAACTCAACCAATACATTATTGAAAACAGGGTTTTCATCCGGAACTTCAACAAAGGAGCAACGGAGGTGACATTAGACGGAAGCAATCGGATCCTTATTCCGAAATTATTGCTGGATCACGCCCATGTTGAGAAAGATGTGATCCTCACAGCGTTTTCCAACAGGATTGAGGTTTGGGCAAAACAGGAATATGATAAGCATGTTGATTTGACGGAAGAAGAATATGCAAAACTTGGAGAAAAAGTAATGGGAGATCCACCAAAAACACAAAACTAGAATGGTATTTCACAGGAGTGTTCTTCTGAAAGAAAGCATCGAAGCACTACTTCTCCAGCCTGGAGGAACATATGTAGACGCAACTTATGGAGGAGGAGGACATTCAAAGGAGATTCTTGAAAAATTAACAGATGGGAAATTATTTGCATTTGACCAGGATGAGGATGCCATGAAAAACAAAGTGGAAGATTCGCGGCTTATCATGATTCATCAAAACTTTATATACCTTAAAAATTTTCTGAAACTTTATAAAGCTGTTCCTGTAAATGGCATCTTAGCCGACCTTGGTATTTCCTCTCACCAGATTGATGTTCCTGAACGTGGCTTTTCAACCCGGTTTGAAGGTTTGCTCGACATGCGCATGGATACAAAGCGAAAATTGATGGCCAAAGATGTGTTGAAGGATTATGGTGAAGAGCAATTGTGCTGGTTGTTCAGGGAATATGGTGAAATCAGGAATGCAAAGAAAGTTGCCAAAACTATAGTAGAAAAGAGAAAATCTACACCTCTTCAAACGACAACGGAGCTGAAAGAAATTCTTCAACCACTTAGTGAAAGGGGTAAAGAGAATAAATTTTTTGCTCAGGTGTTTCAGGCTTTACGGATAGAAGTGAACCAGGAGTTGGAAGCCCTCAGGGAGTTCCTTGAGCAGAGTACCGACGTGTTAAAAAAAGGCGGGAGATTGGTAGTGATATCCTATCATTCGTTGGAGGATAAATTAGTAAAGAATTATTTCCGTGCAGGAAACTTTGAGGGGGAGATCAAAAAAGACTTTTATGGGAATCCACTGGTACCATTAAGGGTTGTGACCCGTAAAGCAATTGCTCCGGGAGCTGACGAAATTCTTGAAAACAGCAGAGCCCGCAGCGCACGTATGAGAATTGCAGAAAAATGCTAAGAATGGAAGACCAGAGAAATGAGGTTCCACAAGATCCCGGAAAGAACGAATTGCTTCCTGTTAAAAAACATAAACGGATAAGCAAATCGGTTTCTCAATTCCTTGGAGGAGAGTATCTCTCCCAAAAGACTGTCATGAACAACCTTTTCTTTCTGGTTTATCTGGCGATTCTTGCAATGCTTTACATCGGGAACACCTATTATGCAGAAAAGACATTCAAAGACATTGAAAAAATTAAAAATGAGCTGAAGGAGTATCATTCCCAATACATTACTGCCAAATCTGCATTAATGTTCTATTCGCAGCAATCCGAAATTGCTAAACGTGCAAGCACATACGGATTGAAGGTAACAACGCTTCCGCCATACAAAATCTTTTATACAAAATCATCCATCAGATCTGAAACCGGTACGCTTCAAAAGAGCCCATGAAAGATATCAGAAAAGATATTTTATTAAGAGTCTATATCGTGTATGTTGCGATTCTGATTTTTGGTCTTATCATCATCGCGAAGGCTGTTTCTATTCTGATATTTGAGAAGGATGAGTTGGAAGCCAAAGCCCAAAAACAGGAAATCAGGATTTTTGATATTGAGGCAATCCGTGGAAACATCTGTTCCGATGATGGTACCTTAATTGCTACTTCAGTTCCCATTTTTGATATCAGGATGGATGTATGTTCAGAGCTGATCAGCGAAGATTTTTTTAAGGAAAATGTTGATTCTCTTTCAACCTGCCTCTCTGGCCTGTTTAGAGATAAAAAACCTTCTGAATACAAAACCATTCTATGGGAAGCAAGGCGAAACGGTGATAGATTCCTGATGGTGAAGCGGGATATTACCTATCCTGAGCTGAAAAAAATGCGAAAATTTCCGATTTTCCGCCTTGGCAAGTACAAGGGGGGAATGATCGTAATTGCACAACATCATCGGGAGCTTCCATTTAAGGATCTTGCCAAGCGCACCATTGGCTACGAAAGCACAGAGTCGCCCAACAAAATATTTGTAGGGTTGGAAGGGTCTTTCAGTAAAAACCTGCTGGGGAGCAATGGGAAAAGATTGGAAAGACGGATTGGTGGCGCTGCATGGATCCCGGTAGATGTTGAAAACCAGGTAGAGCCCCAGAATGGCCAGGACGTCATTACAACCCTCGATATCAACTTACAGGATCTCGCAGAATCTGCATTGCGGAAAGAACTTATCCTCGACAGTGCAGATCACGGGTGTGCCATCGTTATGGAGGTCAAGACTGGCTATATCAAAGCCATCGCGAACCTCGGAAAAAGTCCGGAAGGAGATTATAAGGAGACCTATAATTATGCTATCGGGGAAAGCACTGAACCTGGATCTGTCTTTAAATTGGCCTCTTTCCTTGTTGCGCTGGAAGATGGAAAAATTACACTGGATATGCCTGTCAACCTGGGGAATGGCTCTGTAAACTATCATGGCAGAACGATGACAGATGCGCATAAACTTACAGGAACCATCCTGGCAAGTCAGGTATTTGAGAAATCCTCCAATGTCGGCACTTCGAAGATCATTTATAATGCTTACGCAGATGAACCCCAGAAATATATTGACGGACTTTACAGGTTATCTATAAATAAACTGTTGAATCTGCAGGTTGGAGGAGAAGGAAGACCTTACATAAAAAGCACAAATGATAAATGGTGGTCAGCAGTCTCTTTGCCTTGGATGTCAATTGGTTATGAAGTGGCTCTGACTCCTTTACAAACACTGACTTTGTACAACGCTGTTGCGAACAACGGGAAAATGGTGAAACCGCTATTTGTGAAGGAAATCAGGAAAAACGGGCAGGTTGTTGAGACTTTTCAACCAATAGTCATTAATCCAAGCATTTGCTCCCCTGCAACAATTGCAAAAGCTCATCTTTTACTGGAAGGAGTTGTCGAAAGAGGAACAGGTGCATTCCTGAAAAACCCATTTTATAAAATAGCCGGGAAAACGGGCACAGCTCAGATCGCTCAGAATAATCGCGGGTATTCTGCAAAGACTAAACATGTGAAATATAAAGGAACTTTTGTCGGCTATTTTCCGGCAGACAATCCACGATATTCCTGCATCATTGTAATTAATAATCCTTCAAAAGGAAAGTATTACGGAGGTGCTGTTGCCGGGCCTGTTTTTAAAGAAATAGCCAACAGGATCTACGCTAATCTTGGAGATATTGCTTATCCTCCTCCACGAGATACAACGCCTGGAGCTGGAATTCCATATGCCAATGCCGGAATGCAAAAAGATATAGAAGAAGTTTATTCGTCGCTTAATATTTCAGTAAAATCTGTGCGAAAAAATGCCATCTGGGCACATCCGGTCCCGGATACCACTTTTGTGAGCCTCATTCCTGAAACAGTAATCAAAGGACGGATGCCGGATGTTACAGGAATGGGAATAAAGGATGCGGTGTTCCTTTTGGAAGAAAATGGAATGAAAGTTATGGTGAACGGCAAGGGCAGTGTAATCAAACAATCCATTCCTGCCGGAATTTTGTATTCACCTGGAACCATTGTTGCCCTTGATCTGGCGATTAAAACAGAAAAACATAAATGAAATACTTAAGGGACTTACTATCTACTCAAGCGGAAGTGATCGATATCATCGGCCCTACGGAAATTGAGATAAAGTCCATTGAATTGGATTCCAGGAAGGTATTCCACGGATCTTTGTTTTTTGCCATGAAAGGAATCTCTGCTGATGGCCATGAATTCATTGACCAGGCAATTAAGAACGGCGCAATTGCTATTGCTTGCGAACACTTACCTGAACATCTCACAGAATCTGTAACCTACCTGCTGGTCAAACATAGTAGTTCCGCATTAGGAATTATGGCTTCGGAATTCTATGATAATCCATCCTCAAAACTAAAACTGGTGGGTGTCACCGGAACAAATGGGAAAACTACAACTGTCAATCTTCTATATCAGGTATTCCGGGGATTGGGAATTAAGACCGGGCTGCTTTCGACAATTGTCAACAGGATTGATGAAGAATCAGTCCCTTCCACACATACAACGCCGGATCCTATCCAGATCAATGAGTTGCTGGCAAGGATGGTTGCCGTGGGATGCCAATATTGCTTCATGGAAGTCAGCTCCCATGCGGTAACCCAAAACAGGATCCTCGGATTGTGCTTTAAAGGAGGCATCTTCACAAACCTGACCCATGATCATCTCGATTATCATGGCACATTTGATGCTTACCTGAAAGCCAAAAAACAATTTTTCGATAACCTTCCGGATGATGCATTTGCAATAGTCAATAAAGACGACCGGAACGGAATAGTCATGGTACAAAATACCAAAGCACAAGTTTATTCATACAGCCTTCGGTCACTTGCTGATTTCCACTGCCGGATTGTTGAAAATCAGTTCCAGGGACTCCAATTGAACCTGGATGGAAAAGATTGCTGGTTTAGGCTTATCGGTGTTTTCAACGCATATAATCTGCTCGTGGTTTACAGTGTCGCACAATTACTGGGGCAAGACAAGGATCAAACCCTCACCATACTTAGCAGCCTTGAACCGGTTGATGGCAGATTCAATACTGTGTATTCTCCCGGTGGTATAACCGCAATTGTTGATTATGCGCATACTCCGGATGCTTTGCAAAATGTGTTGGAAACAATCCAGTCAATCCGGACCCACAAAGAGCAGTTGATCACCGTAGTTGGTGCAGGAGGAAACCGGGATTCAGCAAAGAGACCAATCATGGCGCAGATCGCAAGCAGGTTGAGCGACAGGGTAATTCTTACATCGGATAATCCGCGTTTTGAAGAGCCGGAAAAAATTCTGGATGACATGAAAAAAGGAATAGAATCCCAAAACACCAGTAAAGTTCTTGTCATTCAGAATAGGGAAGAGGCCATCAAGACAGCTTATGCCCTGGCAAAACCAGGAGATATACTGTTGGTGGCCGGAAAAGGTCACGAAACGTATCAGGAGATCAAAGGAGTGAAGTATCCATTTGATGATAAAAAAATAGTAAGGAATATAATGAACAGCGAACAATGAACAATAAATATTTACCACTTATAAAAACATAACCGGTACCTATGTTTTACTATCTGTTTATTTGGTTGCATGAATCCTTTAATTTCCCCGGCGCAGGGGTTTTTCAATACATTTCCTTCAGGGCAGCCATGGCCTTGATTACATCGCTGTTTATTTCGATGATCATTGGAAAACGTTTGATTGGCTTCCTGAAGAAAAAGCAAGTCGGAGAGTCGATTCGGGATCTTGGTCTGGAGGGTCAGCAACAGAAACAGGGAACACCCACAATGGGCGGATTGATAATCCTGGCTGCTATTCTGATCCCGACTTTGGTTTTTGCCAAACTTCATAATATTTATATCATTCTGATCCTTGTGTCGACATTTTGGCTTGGGCTTATCGGGTTTCTTGATGATTATATCAAGGTTTTCAAGAAAGATAAAAAAGGCCTTGCGGGAAAATTCAAAGTGATGGGTCAGATTGGGCTTGGTTTGATCGTAGGATTAACCATGTATTTCAGCCACGACATCGTGATCCGCGAAAAAACCAGCCGACAGGCATATGTTCCACCATCTGAGCTTTTTAATGTTGAGAGTAATGCCGAAAGGGCAAAGATGTACACCAAAGTTCCCGTCAAATCAACAAAGACAACTATTCCTTTTCTTAAAAATAATGAATTCGACTACTCCGTGATATTATCATGGGTTGGCGATGGTTACAAAAAATGGACATTCCTGGTTTTTATCCCGATCATCATTTTCATCATCATCGCAGTTTCCAATGGTGCGAATCTGACGGACGGGTTAGATGGCCTTGCCACCGGAAGTTCAGCTATCATCGGGCTGACCTTGGGGGTTCTTGCTTATGTTTCTGGAAACATCGTCTTTGCGAATTACCTTAACATCATGTATATCCCCAACACCGGGGAACTCGCCATTTATATCAGTGCTTTTGTCGGTGCGTGCATCGGATTTCTCTGGTACAACTCCTATCCCGCTCAGGTTTTTATGGGAGATACAGGCAGTCTTGCTTTGGGAGGAGTAATTGCAGTATTCGCGGTACTTATCAGGAAAGAGATCCTTATCCCCATATTTTGTGGGGTTTTCCTCGTTGAGAACCTCTCGGTTGTATTACAGGTAACATTCTTTAAATATACGAAAAGAAGATTCGGAACAGGTAAAAGAATTTTCCTTATGTCCCCCTTACATCACCATTTCCAAATGAAAGGGTACCATGAGTCCAAGATCGTCCTCCGTTTTTTTATTATAGGAATCATGCTTGCAGTACTGACCATTGTTACTTTGAAACTCAGATAAAATCTATGAAACAACTGATGAATCGCAAGATCAATTTTCCAATCAAAAATCCGGCAATGACAATGGAGGCATTGGCATTACAGGGACAAAGCAGCATCCATGGCACCTTGGCTTCAAGTATTGGAGCACGCGTCAAAGATCTGAGGAAATCTTTGATTAAGGAATGCTTCTCGCATCTGGAGAACACAGAGCACCGTATGGAATATGTGGCAAATGTGCATGGAATCGAATTCATCAACGATTCAAAAGCAACGAATATCAATGCCACCTGGTATTCTTTGGGAAGCATGACAAAACCTGTGATCTGGATTGCAGGCGGAGTAAATATGGGAAACGATTTTAAAATCCTGAAATCACTGATCCGCGATAAAGTAAAAGCAATTGTGTGTCTCGGAAAGGATTGCAGCAAACTTCATAAAGCATTTACCGATCTTGGCAAACCTTTCGCAGAAACACATAATATGATCGAAGCGGTTGAACTCGCGCGCTTTGCAGGAAATGATGGCGATGTAGTACTGTTTTCACCTGCCTGCGCCAGCTTTGACCTTTACAAAGATTTTGAAGAAAGGGGAAACGCATTCCGTGAAGTCGTGAAAAATCTTTAACCAAAGGAAATATGCTGCGCTTTCTAAAAAACATCAAAGGAGATAAGGTCATCTGGGTGATCGTTCTCTTTCTTTGCATTTTTTCATTGTTGGCAGTGTACAGCAGTACAGGAACATTGGCATACAGAAAACAAGGTGGAAATACAGAATACTACGTGATTAAGCATTTCGTTATTCTTTTTCTTGGTTTTATTCTGATGTATTTTACGCATCGGGTCAAATACACCTACTTTTCCCAGATATCACAGGTTGGTTTGATTTTAAGTCTTCCCCTGTTGGTAATGACCTTTATTTCAGGTACTAGCCTGAACGAAGCAAACCGTTGGCTTACTGTACCTATCATCAATCTTACTTTTCAAAGTTCAGATGTTGCCAAATTATTCCTTATCATGTATCTTGCCCATGTATTGAGCAAAAAACAGGAAGAGATAAAAAACTTCCGCTCAGGATTTTTACCTGTGATTGTACCGGTGATCGTGGTTTGTGCATTGATTTTGCCGGCAAACTTCTCTACTGCAGCTATCTTATTTGTTACCTGCCTCGTGCTCATGTTTATTGGCAGAATCAACCTGAAATACATTTTCTCTCTTATTGGTCTTGGATTGGTAGCAATTGTTTTGATCTTCACGCTGGGGAAAGCCGTTCCGGACTTATTTCCCAGAGGGGAAACATGGATCAATCGCGTGGATCACTTTATGGAGAAAGACAAAGCTGATCCGGATGCCAATTACCAGGTAGAACAGGCAAAAATTGCCATTGTTTCGGGAGGGATCCTTGGTAAATCGCCGGGAAAAAGCACACAACGAAACTTTCTTCCACACCCTTATTCGGATTTTATTTTTGCTATTATTATAGAAGAATATGGGATAATAGGTGGCGGATTTGTCGTACTTCTTTACTGTATCCTGTTTTTCCGCGTTGTGAAGATAACAACCAAATGTCAGGGAAACTTTGGTGCTTTTCTTGCAATCGGAACCGGTTTTAGCTTGGTTTTTCAGGCAATGATCAACATGGCGGTGGCAGTTCATCTTTTTCCCGTAACCGGACAACCTCTCCCATTGATCAGTATGGGAGGAACATCTATTTGGTTTACGAGCATTGCGATTGGCATAATTCTGAGTGTGAGCAGGAAAATTGAGATCGAAACAAAAGATGGCACGGAAATAGAAGTATTGACGAAGCAACCGGCACTTCAGGGTGCAAATTAACAACCTTTGTTAAGGCTACAAATGATAAAAGTTATTATTGGCGGAGGTGGATCTGGAGGACATGTGTTTCCGGCAATCGCTATTGCGAATGCAATAACAAAAATTGCACCGGATGCTGAGATTCTATTCATTGGCGCTAAAGGAAAGTTAGAAATGGAAAAAGTCCCTGCAGCAGGGTATCAAATCGAGGGGCTGAATATCAGCGGGTTCCAGCGAAGTTTAACAATAAAGAACCTGAGTTTTCCATGCAAGGTTTTGTCCAGTCTGATTCGTGCCAATCAAATTATCAAACAATTCAAACCAGATGTTGTGATTGGTGTGGGTGGATATGCAAGTGGCCCTGCCTTGCGTATCGCTGCTTGGAAAAAAATTCCGACCCTTATTCAGGAACAAAATTCTTATCCTGGAATTACCAATAAACTATTGGGGAAAAAAGCAACAAAAGTGTGCGTAGCTTACGAAGGAATGAAAAGATTTTTTCCTGAAGAGAAAATAACCTTAACGGGAAATCCTGTTCGCCGGGATATAGTGCTGAATCCCAATAAACGAGAAGAAGCTATCAGTTTCTTTGGTCTTCGGAAAGATAAGAAGACTGTACTTGTGCTTGGTGGTAGCCTTGGTGCCGGTACAATAAATGCAAGCGTAAGTCAGTGTCTTGAACAAAATATTACCGACAAAGGGTTGCAGTTTATCTGGCAAACGGGGAAATATTATTATGATGAAATTAATTCGAAGAAGGATATTATTTCTAATCCGGATGTCAGACTTTACTCATTTATCGAACGTATGGACCTTGCCTATAATGCCGCCGATCTGGTCATTTCAAGGGCCGGAGCGATTGCTATTTCGGAATTGTGCATCATTGGAAAACCCGCGATTCTGATACCTTCACCAAATGTCGCCGAAGATCATCAAACCAAAAATGCACAGGCATTGTTGAATCAAAATGCTGCAATACTTCTCCCGGATTCGCAAGCGAAAGAAAAGCTGTTTCAAACGCTTCTCTCATTAGCAGAAGACAAAGATATGCAGATCCGGTTGATGGAAAATATCAGAACAATGGCGATTCCTGATGCTGCTGAACGAATTGCTGAAGAAGCACTCAAAATGATAAAGCAAAAATGTTAACCAGAAGTATGATTTTTAGAAACTGTAAATCTGTTTATTTTTTAGGTATCGGGGGAATCGGAATGAGCGCCATCGCACGCTATTCTCATTTTCTTGGTGCACAGATTTACGGATACGACAAAACTCCTACAACGCTTACTGATGAATTGGTGGCAGAAGGTATGGTTATTCATTTTGAGGAAAATGTTGATCTGATTCCTGGGGATATTGATCTTGTGGTTTATACGCCTGCAATTCCACAAGAGCATAAAGAACTTAAGCATTTCCTGGAAATGAAGGTTCCGGTAAGAAAACGTTCTGAGGTCCTGGGGATGATAACCAGGGATTTCACAACACTGGCAGTTGCAGGAACACATGGAAAGACTACCACTTCCGCACTGATTGCCCATATTCTTAGAACCGCAGGTGTCAATATGGTTGCTTTCCTTGGAGGAATTTCAAAGAACTACGCTTCCAATTTTCTTGCCCCAATTTGTTTTCCTGAGACAGATCAAAAATCGCACACCACAAATTGTTATGCAGTTGCAGAAGCGGATGAATTTGACCGCTCATTTCTTCAGCTTTATCCTCAGGTTGCAATCATCACCTCCATGGATGACGATCATCTTGATATTTATAAGAATTCAGACGACCTCAGGGAAGCATTTATAGAATTTGCTTCCCAAACCCAGCCTGGAGGTGTATTGATTTTTAAGAAAGGACTGCCTTTTGAATCTCTGAAACATCAGGAATATTCTGTAAAAACGTATTCATTAGAGGGAGGATCCGATTATTATCCACGAAATATCAGGAATGTAAAAGGACTTTTTGAATTTGATCTTGTAACGCCGGATGAAGTGCTTGAAGAAATAACCCTCGGCTTGCCGGGTCGGTTCAATCTCGAAAATGCCATCGCTGCTTGTGCTTTAGCTGTCGAAATCGGCATCAGCGAAAAGGACATTAAAGAAGCCCTGAAATCATATACCGGCGTCAGACGCAGGTTTGATTTTCACATCCAAACAGATGATTTTGTTTACATTGACGACTATGCCCATCATCCTGCAGAAATAAGTGCATGCATTCGCGCTGTCAGGGAAATTTACCCTGCGAAAAAGATCACAGGAGTTTTTCAACCGCATCTTTTTTCCCGCACACGAGATTTTCTTGATCTGTTCGCCCGCAGCCTTGAATTATTGGATGAAGTGATCCTGCTAGAGATATACCCGGCGCGCGAAAAACCTATTCCGGGTGTTAATTCCCAGATGTTGCTCGATAGGATCAATGTTCATCGTAAGATACTTTGTACCAAAGAGAATTTTTTGTCCGAATTACAAGCTCTGAACCCGGAAGTTTTATTGACAATGGGAGCAGGAGATATCGATCAATGGCCGGAGAAGATCATTCAGTTGTATATGAAAAAGCAAGTATCAACGAAATGAAGAAAAAGTTGATAAAAATCCTGGTAATATTCTTATGGGTTATGCTCATCGGGAGTTTTATTGTCCTTTTAGGCTTTACTAACTGGGAACACAATAACCTCGGTTGTAAAACCTATATCATCAGGATTGATTATGGAAATGCTGATACGCTGGTAACCAAAGCAGATGTTTACAACCTGGTCAAAAAAACAGGAAACCGACTGAAAGGCCAGCTGATTGGCGACATTGATTTGGAGGCGATAGAAAGGGCAATTCGACACCAGCCATATATTGCTCATGCCGAAGTTTTCCTGACAATGGATGGCGTTGTGGAAATCAATTTGCTTCAACGGCAACCGATTCTCAGGATCTTTAATCAGAAAGGAGAAAGTTTTTATTTAGATGGTCTTGGTCATCTTTTACCTCTGAATCCGGCATTTTCCGCAAGAGTACTTGTGGCTACAGGTTTCATCGATGAACCATTCTCAAAAAAGGCAAACTATCTTCAGGATTCAATACAGAAAAAAGATTCAGCAGAATACAGATCTGTAATGATCAACTTGTATAAAATGGCAACTTATATAATCAAGGATAAATTCCTCAGGGTACAGATCGAACAAATTGATGTTGATAAATTAGGGGAATTCGAGCTGATTCCAAGAGTTGGCAACCATATAATTGTATTTGGTACAGCAGAAAACATGGAAAATAAATTCGAACGGCTCTTCGCTTTTTACAAATACGGCCTGAGCAGGACAGGCTGGAGCAGGTACAATGTAATCAATATTAAATTCAGAAATCAAGTGGTATGTTCCAAAATATAATTTTACAATGAAAACATCAGAGATTATAGTAGGTTTAGACATTGGCACAACAAAAATCGCGACCATCGTAGGTCGGAAAAATGAATTTGGGAAAATTGAGATTCTTGGTTATGGGAAAACTCCTTCTATTGGTGTCAAAAGAGGCGTGGTTTCTAATATTGAGAACACTGTACAATCAATCCGTGATGCTGTACTTGAAGCTTCACAGAAATCAGGTGTCGATATACGGTACGTTAATGTCGGCATTGCCGGGCAACACATCAAAAGTCTGCAACACCGGGGCGGTATCATCCGTCAGGACAGTGAAATTGAGATCAGCCAGGAAGATGTTGACAACCTCTGCGACAGCATGTATAAACTGAACATGAATCCCGGGGAGGAAATCATCGAAGTTATTGCGCAGGGATACAGCATTGACGGAGAATATGGGATCAAGTCTCCCAAAGGAATGATGGGCAGTTCGCTGGAAGCTAATTTTCACATTATCATAGGTCAGACAGCTGCCGCAAAAAACATTTATAAGTGTGTACGAAAAGCTGGCCTTGAAGTTGTTGACCTGATTCTTGAGCCTATTGCCTCTGCAGAATCTGTCCTCAGTGAAGAAGAAAAAGAAGCCGGTGTGGTCCTCGTTGATATTGGTGGCGGAACTTCTGATATTGCCATTTTTCATGAAGGAATCATCCGGCATACAGCTGTCATTCCTTTAGGCGGAGATGTCATTACCGAAGATGTTAAAGAAGGGTGTTCCATCATCAAGAAGCATGCGGAGGAACTGAAAGTAAAATTTGGTTCTGCCTTAGCCAGCGAGAATCGGGAAGAAGAGATCGTGTCAATCCCCGGACTGAGAGGCCGTCCACCCAAGGAAATCAGCATCCGGAATCTTGCAAATATCATCCAGGCCAGGATGGAGGAGATCATCGAATATATCTATTATGAGATTAAAAATTCGGGATATGAGAAGAAGATGATCGGCGGAATCGTTTTAACAGGTGGCGGTGCACAACTAAAACATATTTCCCAGTTGTGCGAATATAAAACAGGATTGGACACCCGCATCGGATATCCAAATGAGCATCTTGCAAAAGATGTTCCAACGGAAATGGCAAGTCCAATGTTTGCAACGGGAATCGGACTCGTAATCGTTGGAATCGACCGTTACGAAAAGGAAAAGGAGAAAAGAAAAGCAACACAGCCCGAACCTGATGCTGAGCCTGAACCAGAAGTACCTGAGACCAAGGCGAAAGCAAAAAAAATTAAAGAGAAAAAAATTAAGGATCCGGAGAAAGCACAACGAAAGTTTACTGATTCTTTCATCGAAAAAATACAAAAATGGTTTGAAGAGGAAAATGAATAAATTCCGCTATTAACAACTAACTTGTTCATAAAATATTGAATCAACGGAAATAGGTAACCTCTTTCTGTATAATTTTAAAACGCGAAAAACCCAATCTTATGCTGCAATTCGATTTACCCAAAAACCAATCATCAATCATTAAAGTGATTGGAGTTGGAGGTGGCGGTAGTAACGCCGTAACACATATGTATCGCCAGGGAATTAAAGGTGTTGACTTCATTATCTGCAATACGGATGCGCAGGCAATGGAATCAAGCCCTGTTCCAACCAAGATCCAGCTTGGGGCAAACCTGACTGGTGGATTGGGTGCTGGAGCTGTACCATCTATCGGAAAGAATTCTGCATTGGAAAATGTTCAGGATATCCGGGCAATCCTTGAAAAAGGTACCAAGATGTTATTTATCACTGCAGGACTTGGCGGGGGAACTGGTACCGGTGCTGCACCTGTTATTGCAAGCGTTTCCAGGGAACTCGGAATCCTTACTGTCGGAATCGTTACCCTTCCTTTCTCATTTGAAGGCAGAAAAAGAAAACAGCATGCCGAACAGGGAATAGCAGAATTAAATAAATATGTCGATGCATTACTGATTATCTGCAATGACAAATTAAGACTTTTGTTTGGCGATCAGCGCTTATCAGCAGCTTTTGGTCATGCCGACGATGTATTAACTAACGCTGCAAAAGGAATCGCAGAAATCATTACAGTGACAGGTTACATAAACGTGGATTTTGAAGATGTCAGAACTGTTATGAAAGACAGTGGCGTTGCAATCATGGGCTCTGGCTTGGCAAATGGCGAAAATCGTGCATTACGTGCAATTGAAATGGCACTCAATTCACCACTCCTGAACGATAACAACATTGAAGGTGCGAATAACCTTCTGCTTTATATTTCCTCAGGCAAGGAAGAAATTACCATGGATGAAGTCACCGAAATTACTGACTATATCCAGGAAATGACGAAAAATTCTGCTGAAGTTATCTGGGGTAATGGAATTGATGAATCTCTGGAAGACAACATAAGTGTAACCATTATCGCTACAGGGTTTGACGAAGAACATAAAAGAAAACCTGCGCAACCGGAGAAACCGGTTACAGTAATACCTTTGTACGAAAAGGATCATCCCATAAAATCTTTCGTTGAATCCGTAAAGCCTTTTGAAGAAAAAGTTCCTCCAGTTGCTGAGGCGAAAGAAGAGATACAGCTTATTTCTAAACCAACAGAATCTGCTGAACAGGAATCAGCTGTCGTCAAAGAAGATGCAATTTCAAAGCGAACAATCGTCTTTAATTTTGCACCACAAGAGCCGGTTAAAGAAGAGAGCCCTTCCTTGAAAACCGTTCCAACTGATGAAACACCTTCCGGTAATGACCTTGCAGAATCCTCCCCGAAAGTACTTTTTAAACCTGTGTCAGGTGAAATTCAACAGCCAAAACCAGCGGTAATTGAAACATCTTCAGGAATGGAAAAACTTCTTAGTGAACGGGTGCAACGGTTGAAGGATTTAAGCGAAAAACTTAAAACTCATCCTGCTCCCATTGAAGACCATCTTGCAGAAATTGAAAATGTCCCGGCTTATCTCCGCCGCAACGTTGGCCTTATTGATGTTCAGCCTTCCTCCGAATCACTTTCCGCAAAGTATACATTAGCAGAAAATGCGGATAAATCAATAGAAATTAAAAAGGAAAATTCTTACCTGCATAATAATGTAGATTGATCATGGGACTGGAAAATCTTATCAACGATGACATGAAGAAAGCAATGCTTTCAAAGGATGCCGAAAAACTGGATGCCCTCCGTGCGATAAAAGCTGCGCTTCTTTTGGAAAAGACCAAGGAAGGAGGTTCCGGCGAAATCCCTGAATCTGTCGAATTAACGCTTTTACAAAAGCTTGTTAAACAGCGAAAAGAATCTGCTGCTGTTTATCTTACAGGGAACCGGGAAGACCTTGCAAAAAAGGAAATTTTTGAAGCAGGTATCATCGAACAGTATCTTCCGCAACAACTGTCTGATGAAGAACTGATGCAAAAAATTATGGGAATTATTACTCAGACCGGAGCATCTTCCATAAAAGATATGGGTAAAATAATGGGAATTGCAAACAAAGAACTGGCTGGAAGAGCTGATGGAAAGAGAGTCTCAGAGATCATAAAGAAGTTACTCGTACCCTGACTTCACTGAAGGCATACTCTTACCATGGAGGGTCTTTTTTTATGTACTTGGATAACCGGTTTTCTTTTGCCATCTCTATGCGCTTTGAAAAGGCACACACAAGTGGCCAAAAATATTTCAAAATACCAAATCCTTTTCGCACATCTGCATACCATCGGTCACCGCGTAAAATTTTCCCAAATGCCCTCCATGCACGATTGTTGTCTCTCACAAAACAATGAATTTTTAACGGAAAAGCATTAAACAAACATCTGATTTTATTCGCTTCGAGCAGTTCTGCCATCAATTCTTCATTGACTTTTTCGGAGTATGATTTCAGTGAATTGTTTTTCCCGTTTAGATAATCAAAACAGGATTCAGCAGCAAGTTTACCACTTCGAACAGCATAATAAATTCCTTCCCCTGTTAATGGATCTGTCAACCCTGCTGCATCTCCTGCAACCAGCACTGAACCACGATGGAAACTGCCTTTTGCGGTTCTTACAGGAATTGGCCAGGATTTTAGCGATAAGGTTTGGTGACGAGGTAGTGCAGAAATTATCTTTGTGTCTGGCGCTGTGTCGATTCTCAGGGAATTCAGAAAATGATTGAGGAATTTTTGATAATACGACATCATCAATTTAGATAAACTGGCAGGACCACCAACCCCAATTGAAAAATGATCTTTCTTTGGGAAAGCCCATCCATAGCCTCCCGGGAAAGTTCCCCAATCTAGGAAAACCGTCTTTGAGAACTGAGCCAAAAATTCAGGATCAGTCTTGATTTCTGCCTCCCATGCGAGTCCTGGAATAATATCCTCCCTTAACCCGTAAGATCTTGCAACAATACTCGAAGCACCTTCTGCTCCAATCAGTAGTTTCGATCGAAATTCTGATCCTTTGGTTGATACTACTATCTCTCCTGAAGTTTCTTTAATCCCCACTACATGTTGGTTCGTCTGAATTCTGGCTCCAGCCTGAATTGCCTTATTCAGGAGAAAAGCATCCAGATCGCTGCGCATTGTACAATACATTAAAGGATCAGGGGAGGTCCGTGAGTAAACTTCAGTAAAATAATGAGAAAACCGAATAGTATGTATTGTTGTCTCAATGACCTGTGTGATATCAAAAGGAATTTCAGGGAGGATTTTATGCGTCAATCCTCCGCCACAGGTTTTATAACGTGGAAATTCAGATTTTTCGAGGACGAGAACCTGGATCCCCTTGCTTGCTAATTCAAATGCAGCAAGGCTTCCGGCTGGACCTGCTCCGACAACTATTACTTCCGCATCAAGGGGCAGCATTATAGAAGAGCAACTACTTCTTTAAAAAGTTTTTCTTTATTGATTGGAACCACGCCAACTTCTTCACAAACTAAGCCACCGGCAAGATTTGAAATATAGGCGATTTCATATGGGGATCGGTCTAATGCCAGGCAAAGTGAAGCCAGGCTGATAACAGTATCGCCGGCGCCGGAAACATCGGAGATGGAACGCAGGTGAGCTGGAATAAAGATGTTTTTTTCTTCAAGCTGGTCTTTCATGTTGATCATCACTCCGTGATCGGCAAGTGTAGTAAGAATGTACTCGCAATCGAGTTTCTCCCTCAGAAGACCAACCGTTTGCATCAATTTTTCACGGTCGTCTGTCGCGAAATCCGTTTTCATGCCATCTTTAAGTTCCTTCAGGTTGGGTTTAAAGAGAGTCACACCTCTATACGAAGCAAAATTCTTTTTTTTCGGGTCAACCGTAATTGGGATATTTTGTTTTTTGGCTTTTTCAACGACTTCCTGGATCAATAGAGGGGTAATTACACCTTTATTATAATCCTGGAAAATGATGCAATCAATCAGGTTTCCCGCCAGAATCTTATCAATTACCTTCAGCAAACTCTCCTGATCCGCCTTTGTCAGGTCATTCTCCACCTCTTCATCCAATCGCAACATCTGTGTGCTGTTTCCGAATATCCTGAACTTTGTTGTTGTGACCCTTCCAGCGCTCCTGACAATGCCTTTGGGCTCAATCTTTTCTTTTTTCAGGAGATTCATGAAAATATCTCCCTTTTCGTCCATTCCGATAACTGAGCAAAGAATGGATTTAGCACCCATACTTCGGATATTCATGGCAACATTAGCGGCTCCGCCCATCCTGTTTTCTCTTTTCCGTAGGGATACGATAGGAATGGGAGCTTCTGAAGAAATCCGCTCAACTTTCCCCCAGAGATAAGAATCCACCATCACATCTCCGATGATCATTATCCTGAGTTTGCTGAAATCGTCAAACAGAATTTTATACTTGTTTTCCTTTGGCATCAAGAACTGTATCTAGTTTTTCTGAGGAACTAAATGGTAATCAGCAATGGTTTTTATATGAAGGTTGGATTCATCTGAGGATATATTTCCATCCATTAACCGGATAATCCGGTGGGCATGGAGCGCAATGTCTTCTTCGTGTGTGACTATGATAACTGTATTTCCCATTTTATGAATTTCTTCAAGTAAACCGAGAATTTCGATGGAAGTTTTGGAGTCAAGATTCCCTGTAGGTTCATCTGCAAGAATAATGGCAGGATGGTTAACGAGCGCACGCGCTATAGCTACTCTCTGACGCTGGCCTCCCGATAATTCATTAGGCCGGTGGGCAATCCTGTCTGTGAGCTTTACCTCTTCCATTACTTCCATTGCTCGTTCGATACGCTTCAGTTTGGCTATTCCTGCATAGATCAATGGTAACATTACATTTTCCAAAGCAGTGGATCTCGGTAAGAGATTGAATGTCTGGAAAACAAAACCAATTTGTTTGTTCCTGATCTCGGCCAAACTGTTGTCATCCATAATGCTGACATCATCCTCATTCAAATAATATTTTCCACTCGTTGGAGTATCTAAGCAGCCCAGTATGTTCATTAAAGTAGACTTTCCCGATCCGGACGGGCCCATGATGGCAACGAATTCGTTTTTTTTGATCGTGATTGAAATGGAACGTAAGGCTTCGACTGTTACGGTTCCAACTTTGAAGTTTTTTACAATATTGATAAGCCGAATGACTTCTTTCATTTTCCGGGGATTCATTAATAAAGTGACCTCGCAGCAAAATTACAATATTTATCAAAAATGTAAGATAAAATCTTCCTTGCTTAGTCGCTCGGAAAAAAACACTAATCCCATTTGAAAAAGATCAATCGTCACCTTCACAGATGGATGATTCCGGATTTCTTCCCAGGCTTGTTCCATATCTTTTGACCAATGGATATCGTGCAAAATTAAAACGGAATCATCCGCAACATATTCCAAAATCTGTGAAAAATATTTTAGTGTAGGGGCTTTCCGGTGATTTCCATCGATAAAAAACATCTTCGTTTTACCGGTTTCCGATAAAAGCCCGGGAAGAACTTCGTCAAAATTGCCTATAATCTGGCGGATATTTTTCAACCCCAGATGTTCAAAATTCCGACGAGCAAAATCCGCAGTTTCAGGACAACCTTCCACAGTGACTACTTTACTTTCAGGGTTTCCTTTGGCCAGGTAAGAAGTACTGATACCAAGAGAAGTCCCCAATTCTAATATGGTTTCAGGTTTAAAATGTCGCGCAAGACGAAAAAGAAATTGCCCATACAGTGGCGAAACTGCTGAATGCCTGGCAACTTCCCTCGTACGAATAACCTTTTTACTCCAACGGATATCTGTCGATTTTGAGCCAAGGTCAGTCATCCTGATAAACCCCGGATGATTCAGCATTGAAGAACGAACATTTTCTACCTTTTTGTACTCCAGGAAAATGGTCTTATCTTTCAGGATATCCTTATACAATTTATACACAAATGGGGAATGCAGATCGAACGGTGAACGGGAGCGATAGGAATGCTGCAAAAACCGTGATAGTCTTAAAATTTTACTATTCATTCTCAATTTCCAAAATCGCTACAAAATTAGCCTTTTTCGTACTACCATATTCAATTTTCGTAACTTTACAACAAGAAAATTGACGTTCATTTTATCTGATTTTCATGTCTCAAAGGCCCCCCAAAGTATCCGATTATTTTTCTCTAGTCAAAATCAGTCATACGATATTTTCGTTGCCGTTTGCATTTATAGGTTTTTTCATTGCCATTAATGAAAATAGGCAGAAACCTGATTTTCGTTTACTGATATTGATTCTCCTATGTATTTTTTTTGCAAGAAATGCTGCCATGGGGTTTAATCGTTTTGTTGACCGGGAATTTGATAAAAAAAACCCGCGAACCACGCTAAGGGAAATCCCCAAAAATATTATCCGTCCTTTTTCTGCACTTATGTTTGTGATATTGAATGCGCTTTTTTTTATGGGAGGAGCTTTTTTAATAAACCTTCTCTGTTTTTTCCTTTCGCCGATAGCGCTATTCGTGGTTCTTGGTTACAGTTTTACAAAAAGATTTACATTTCTTTCTCATCTTATTCTTGGAATTGGCCTTGCGCTTGCACCTGTAGGTGCTTACCTGGCGATAACTGCTTCATTTTCATTGCTTCCTGTTTTATTTTCTTTGGTGGTAATTTTTTGGGTTGCTGGATTTGATATTATTTATTCTCTTCAGGACTTCGACTTTGATAAAAATGAACAACTGAAGTCCATTCCTGAATCTTTCGGAAAGCATGCTGCATTGATAGTTTCCTCGATTTTTCATGCAATTGCTATAGGATTCGTTTTCTATGCAGGGATATATGGGAAATTTACCCTGCTATACTGGATTGGAGCTTCGGTTTTCACACTGATTCTGCTTTACGAACACCTGATCGTAAAACCTCATGATCTGTCTAAGGTAAATATGGCTTTTGCCACAATGAATGGCATGGCGAGTGTTATTTTTGCTGCGTTCGTAATTGCTGATCTTTATTTCAAGTGCTAAGATTTTCGATATTTGCCTTTCGATTTTCGTTATTGATGCATTCATAATTCTGCATTCCTGCATTCTGAATTCACCTCCCCCAACTGTCCCTATCCAGGCTTCTGTATTGAATTGCTTCTGCAAGATGTTCAGCTAGGATTTGGGGTTGTTTTTCAATATCTGCGATGGTTCTGGCAACTTTAAGGATCCTGTCGTATGCACGTGCAGAAAGCCCTAGTTTTTCCATTGCATTTTTCAAAAGGCTATTGCATGTTTCATCAAGATGACAGATTTTTCTCAGCAATTTTGCTGTCATTTGGGCATTGCAGTATGTACCTGTTGAGTCTATAAATCTTTTTTCCTGTGCTTTTCTGGCTTCGATCACCCGGTTACGAACCGACTCGCTACGTTCGGAAAGCCGGGAGTTGCTTAATTCTCGGAAAGGAACCGGGATTACTTCCACATGAATGTCAATTCGATCAAACAGTGGGCCTGAGATTTTGTTCAGGTACTTTTGTACAATACCTGGCCCGCATTTGCATGCTATTTTAGGATGATTATAGTAGCCACAAGGGCATGGATTCATTGCAGCCACGAGCATGAAACTTGCGGGAAATTCTACTGATAATTTTGCCCTAGAGATTGTGACAACCCTGTCTTCAAGCGGTTGCCGGAGCACTTCCAGCACTGTTCGTTTGAATTCCGGCAATTCATCGAGAAATAATATTCCATTATGTGCGAGCGAAATTTCTCCTGGCTGAGGAATTCCACCACCACCTACAAGTGCAACATCACTTATGGTATGGTGAGGGGAACGAAAAGGACGGATAGAAACGATGGCATGGTTTTTCGACATTTTCCCTGCAACAGAATGGATCTTTGTTGTTTCGAGTGCTTCTTGCAGATTCAGAGGAGGCAGGATCGAAGGTAGCCGTTTGGCCAGCATTGTTTTTCCGGCACCTGGCGGCCCTATCAAAATGACGTTATGCCCCCCTGCTGCCGCTATCTCCAACGCCCTCTTGATATTTTCCTGCCCCTTCACATCTGCAAAATCGAATTCGTAATCTTCAAGTTGTGAGCAAAATAGCTCCTTTGTATTGATCACTATAGGATCAAGTTTTATCTCATCATTCAGAAACCCAATTACATCCTTGATATGATCAACACCAAACACTTTTAGCTTTGTTACAATCGCTGCTTCCATTGCATTTTGCCTTGGAAGAAGAATCCCTGTAAACCCCTTTCTGTGTGCTTCAAGGGCAATGGGCAAAGCTCCTTTAATCGGTTGAAGACTGCCATCCAGCGACAACTCCCCCATGATCATAAAGGAATCCAGTTTGTCCTTTTTGATGATATTGTCTGCTGCAAGAATGCCTACTGCTATTGCCAAATCATAAGATGATCCTTCTTTACGGATATCTGCGGGAGCTAAATTGATGGTGATTTTTTTTCCTGGAATCTTGAACCCAATGTTTCGTAAAGCTGAATCAATCCGCTGGTGGCTCTCCTTAACAGCGTTGTCAGGGAGTCCAACCATAAAGAAATTGATGCCTTGATCGATGCATACCTCAACAGTGATCAATATTGCATGAATTCCGTATAAAGCACAACCAAAAGTTTTGACGAACATATAGCACTTCCATGACATTACTTCCTTAATCAGGCGAATCTAAAAAAGTCATATGCTTAATGATAAATATTTATTTTGGCAGGAGCGCAGAGAGAATATTTTTTCTGGTTAGAGGAATGTCTGATTGTGAAATCCATTTTCAGTGTTTTCGTCAGTTCTTTTGCCAATTGAACCTGCCAAGCGATAAATCAGAAAAATGGGCAAAAAAAAAGCGCTGCAGGTGGCAGCGCTTTGGAATCCAATATTTTTTTTAGTTATAGTTCACAGTTACGGTCATGTCGGTGGTATTTGTGTAAACACCTGCAGCCTGGGCTGCGGCAACATTCAAAGTTCCACCAACCAATAAGGTCTGTGCACCGGCAGTCAAGGCACCTGTTCCTGAAGGAG
>CAIWTA010000258.1 GCA_903915465.1 uncultured Bacteroidales bacterium
CATCAAAATAAGTAGTAATTTTTTCATAATCGTTTTTTTTAGGTTAACATAAATGAATTGTCTAGGTTTATTGTCAGGGGAAAGTATATGATTGATTCTTCTGGAGGAAGAAGGAAGAAAAGGAAAGAATGTTTTTACTACGTGATAACCCATTAGACGCACAGTGGCTGATAATCAAACGTACAAACAGAATTAAACATTCACTAAAAAGAAACATTTGAAAATAACATCCCGATTAATTAGCTATTTGGGCTGTTTTTTCAAACCTGCCGGTGCACTCTTTGCGTTTCCGGGCAGGTGAAAACAATACACCTAAAAATATTTACTGACCTTCACCGAAAAAGAAGCATTTTACAATAATTTGTGTTTTTAGTTTGTGTAGCAACTAAATTTCGATTTTCAAATGTAATACATTTTCGCACAAATGTGCGATTTTTTTTAAATATATTTTTATATTATTATTGTATATTTGTTACTTGTTGAGAAACACCAAGATACTGTTGACTTATTTCTTTTTATGTACTTAACAGTCTGGTTAAATTTCATTTTATTTCGTTTATTATGATATTCACCCCTTTCAGGGATGAATTTGTAATTATTACATTTCCCGTGGGGGTACCCCCACGGTTATTTAAACGAAACCCTTTCAGGATTTTCATTTTTGAAAAGTCCGAAGGACTTTAATTTTGATAACCTCTGGTGTAACCGGAGGCAGAACAACAAAAACAAATAAGAACCCCGAAGGGGGTCAACTGAATATTACAAGAATTTTAAACAGTCTCTAACCAGTCTCTAAACCGGGCAAAATAAAAAATGGGAAAATCGAATAGAACGTTGATTTCCTCAAATCCTATCCTTCTTTTTTAACCTCCGGATTGATATAAGTCTTAACCGGAGACCTCTTAACAGGTGCAGCTTTCGTTTTCACCTTTGCTGCATTTTTCTTCGGCTCAGGCTTGTCTTTAACATCTTTGGCTTTCCTGCCAGGTTTTTTCTTTGCGGCAGAAACCTTGCTAACCGGTTCGGTTGCAGCGACTGCGGATTTCACCAGCTTGGCTTTTCTGGTTTTACGCGTCTTTCGGGTTTTCTTTTCTTTACCCGGTTTGGTTTCTTGTTTATTCAACTTGAAAAGAATGCTTTTGATGTCATCGACATACTTCAAAGCCAATTCCAGTTCATCTTCATACTGATTTTTCAGAAGTTGATGCTGATCCTCTGTTAATGATAATATTTTCATAGGTTGATTTTTAATAATTTCCTGCAAAAGTGAGAAATTTTTTATTTCATAAAACATTTATTTTATTTTGAAACTGTTAAAATTTCAATTCCAACAACAATTAACCACCATGAACACAAAGGAGGCACCCAACGCTATCCCGCATACGCGGGATTCACGACTTCGGCGTGACCACACTGGTCAAGGCTGCTCATGCGGTGACTGGTATTTTCCTATAGATGGGCCAATCTGTGGATGATACTTTTAGCCAGGATACATGTTCGTCAAATGCGTTATTGTGACTTTGTGACATAATATTAGTTTTCGGAGTAGGTTCAGTTATCTTTTTAAAAAATTTATTGCTATTTATTAAATATGTATTACATTTGCAAACGAAAATGCACTTGTGCATTGTTTGTAGAAGAATTTTGAGGGGACACAAAGTCCCCTCTTTTATTTAGCTAAGTAAATTGATCCTAAGCGACAAGATTCACGGCCTGGTTGAAAAAGTTCTTGATGGAACTGATAAATTTCTTGTGGATATCACGGTCCAGCCAGGGAACAAGATCTTCATTTACATTGATGGAGATAACGGAGTAACTATTCAGGACTGCCAATCTCTTAGCCGATCTATTGAAAGCAGTTTTGACCGGGAAAAGGAAGATTTCGACCTGACAGTTTCTTCCGCCGGACTTGATCATCCCTTAAAACTAGTTAGACAATACAGGAAGAATATCGGGCAGGATTTGCATGTAGTCACTTTTGATGGAATTAAAGTTGAAGGATTGCTGGTAAAGGTCACGGAGCATGATATTGAATTGGAGCATCAAATAACAAAACCTAAAAAAGAAATACAAAAACCCAATACTATTGTACCTTTTTCGGAGATAAAAACAGCAAAAATAAATATTAAGTTTGGAAAATAATTCGATGCAAAATGGAACATATTAATTTAGTCGAAACCTTCTCAGAATTTAAGGAATTCAAGAATATTGACAGGGAAACCATGATGCGTATCCTGGAGGATGTTTTCAGGCATATGCTTTCGAAAAGGTATGGTTCGGCCGACAATTTTGACATCATTGTGAACATCGACAAGGGAGACCTTGAAATCTGGAGGAACAGGATGATTGTTGAGGACGGAACGGTGGAGGATGAAAATGCACAGGTTGCTTTATCAGAAGCCATTAAAACGGAGCCTGATTTTGAGGTGGGAGAAGATCTTTCTGAAGAAATCAAGCTTCTTGACTTTGGTAGACGTGAGATCCTTGCCATCCGGCAAAACCTGATCTCCAAAATCCAGGAATTCGAAAAGGATAACATCTTCCGAAAGTACAAAGAAAAAATCGGAGAGATTATTGCCGGAGAGGTTTACCAGGTCTGGAAGAAAGAAATCCTTGTACTGGATGATGAAGGAATAGAACTATTACTTCCGAAGTCGGAACAGATTCCTTCAGATTTTTATCGGAAGGGGGACAGCATCCGGGCAGTCGTTTCGAAAGTTGAAATGAAAAATAATAACCCGGTCATAATTCTTTCAAGAACATCAACGGTTTTCCTTGAAAGACTCTTTGAGGCTGAGGTTCCGGAAGTCTATGATGGTCTCATCAGCATAAAAAACATTGTTCGGGTTCCCGGGGAGAGGGCAAAAATTGCGGTTGAATCTTACGACGACCGCATCGATCCGGTTGGAGCCTGCGTTGGTATGAAAGGATCGAGAATTCATGGTATCGTAAGAGAACTCAAAAATGAGAATATCGATGTAATTAATTTTACCTCAAATCCTTCTCTCTATATCCAGCGTGCGCTTAGCCCTGCCAAGATTACTTCCATCATCATCGACGATGAAACCAAAAAAGCAGATGTCTACATGCGCCCCGACCAGGTATCTCTTGCTATAGGTAAAGGCGGGTTTAATATCAAATTAGCCGGAAAGCTCAGCGGATTTGAAATTGATGTTTACCGCGATACAGACGTTGATAACGAAGATGTCGATCTCCAGGAATTTTCAGATGAAATTGATCAGTGGATCATTGATGAAATGAAGACCATTGGGTGCGATACCGCAAAAAGTGTTTTAGCTCTTGACGTTCAGGAACTTGTTAAACGTACCGACCTTGAAGAAGAGACGGTGAATGAGGTTGTCCGCATATTAAAAGCAGAATTTGAATAAAAAGTCTTAATTTTGCTCACTCTTAAAGAAAGGATTGAGCCACAAGTTATGAGTGAAGGCACACCAATAATACGACTAAGTAAGGCAGCACGAGAATTTAACATCGGTGTTTCAACTATTGTGGAATTTCTGGCAAAAAAGGGATTAAACATTGAGAAGGACCCCAATTTTAAACTCACGCAGGAGATGTATATCATCCTTGTGAAGGAATTCGCACCTGACAAACATGTAAAGGAAGAATCCAAGAAAATCGGTCTGCAATTTACCCAGCATGAGACCATCACCATTGAAGATAAACGTTCTGCTGCCAAAGAACGGGAGAAAGAAAGGGATGATCTGTTCATCAAAAATGTCGGGCTTGATTACGACAACAAGCCTTTCGAAACCCAAAAAAAGATTCGCGAGGTCCCTTTGAAGGCTGTTCCGAAAGAAGAAATTCAGCCAGAACACGAAGTTGCTACTAATCTTCCCAAAAAACCAACACCGAAATCTGTTGAAGGGAAACCTGACGACAATGCCGAACCAGTCAAAGATGCTAAAAAACAGGCAGATCTGGAAACTGAAGCAATTGCTGATGATGGAAGCCATAAAAAAGCGGAATCAAAGCATCCTGTTGAATCACAAGAAGTAAGTGAGGAATCTGCTGTTGAAACGAATGAAATTTCAGAAGAACCGGCTAAAAAGCAGAAAAATGATCTTGTAATACTCGGCAAGATAGATCTCGAAACCATAAAAAAACGCCGTGCAAAGAAATCCACTGAGAAAGAAGTAACCAAAATTGAAAAAACCGGGAAAGAAGAAGAAGAGCCACTTGTTGTTATACCTTCTGAACCTGAACCAGAAATCCCTGAAGTTCTTTCTCCTATTTCAGAAATTGACATAGAAGCCCTATCTTTCATAGCAGAGCTGATAGAAGAATTACCTCCTGAGGCAGACAATTTTCTTCCTACCGAAAGAATTATTCTGGAAGGTCCCACGATACTGGGAACAATGAAACTTCCCGAACCCAAAAAATTTGAGAAGAAAAAACCAGTTGCATCCTCTTCTGATGAATCAATGAAGGGGAAGAAAAAGAAGAGGAAGAGGATAAAAAAGCAGGCGGGCCAGCCCGTTGAACCTTCAACTGCGCCAAAAGCAGAAGATACAAAACACAGACCGCCTGTTCGCCGGGCCAGTTACAAAGAAGCTGTAAAACCAGAGCTGACACAGGAAGATATTCAGAAACAGATCAAAGAAACGCTCGCTCGTTTAGGTCCCGTGGGCAAATCAAAAGCTTCCAAGTACCGCCGCCAGAAACGCGATGCCGCCAGCCAACAGATGCAGCAGGCGCAGGAAAAGATGGAGGAAGGGAAACGAGTCATCCAGGTAACTGAATTTGTTACCGCCAACGAATTGGCAACCATGATGAATGTTCCGGTAACTAACATCATTTCCACATGTATGTCGTTGGGGCTTTTTGTATCCATCAACCAGCGTCTGGATGCTGAAACACTTACACTCGTTGCAGATGAATTCGGGTTTAAAGTCGAATTTGTAAGCGTTGAAGTGCAGGAAGCGATACAAAATCTGGAAGAATCAGAAAATTCGGAGGATATGGTTGAACGACCTCCCATTGTTACAGTAATGGGACACGTAGACCATGGAAAGACCAAGTTGCTGGATTATATAAGAAAATCCAATGTCGTTGCCGGTGAAGCCGGTGGTATCACCCAACATATTGGTGCTTACGAAGTGCAACTTGAGAACGGGAAAAAAATCACTTTCCTTGACACACCCGGTCATGAGGCCTTCACAGCCATGCGGGCGAGAGGTGCTAAAGTAACAGATGTCGCAATTATCGTTATTGCTGCAGATGACACCGTGATGCCACAAACCCGGGAAGCAATCAATCATGCGTTGGCAGCTCAAGTCCCGATTGTATTTGCCATCAACAAGGTGGATAAACAAAATTCCAACCCTGAAAAGGTCAGAGAAGCACTTTCCCTGATGAACATTCTCGTTGAAGACTGGGGAGGCAAGTACCAGTCGCAGGAAATTTCCGCAAAGACTGGTTTAAATGTAGATATTCTGCTTGATAAAGTTTTGCTTGAATCTGAAATTTTAAACTTGAAAGCAAATCCGATGCGACTTGCTACTGGCACTGTTATTGAATCTTCTCTTGATAAGGGCCGTGGTTATGTTGCGAAACTATTGGTTCAAAACGGAACCATGAAAATAGGAGATATTGTTTTAGCCGGTTCTACTTATGGCCGTGTCAAGGCAATGTACAATGAAAGAAACCAGCCTGTTAAGGAAGCAGGACCATCTGTTCCTCTCCTCATGCTGGGCTTGAATGGCGCCCCACAAGCCGGTGATATCTTCAATGTCATGCTGGATGAAAAAGAAGTTAAAACCTTTGCCAGTAAGCGGCATCAGTTGCAACGCGAACAAGGTATCCGTACCCAAAAGCACATCACACTTGATGAAATTGGCCGTCGTATTGCCATTGGTGACTTCAGAGAACTGAACATTATCGTTAAAGGTGACGTGGATGGTTCTGTAGAAGCTCTTTCAGACTCCCTGATCAAACTATCAACAGAAGAGGTTGTTTGCAATGTCATCCATAAATCTGTGGGTCAGATCACAGAATCCGATGTCCTGCTGGCTTCTGCTTCAAACGCCATCATTGTCGGCTTCCAGGTTCGTCCTTCACTCAGTGCAAGGAAACTTGCAGAACAGGAACAAATTGATATCCGGCTCTATTCAATCATTTATACTGCCATTGAAGAGATCAAAGCTGCCCTTGAAGGAATGCTGTCACCGGAAATCGAGGAAAAGATCACCTGTAATATTGAAGTTCGGGATGTGTTCAAAATCACCAAGGTTGGAACAGTAGCAGGTTGCTATGTGCTGGATGGAAAAATCAACCGTCATTCAAAAGTCAGAATTATCCGGGATGGAATTGTTGTCTACACAGGAAACCTGGGATCCCTTAAGCGGTTCAAAGACGATGTAAAAGAGGTTAATTCAGGGTACGAATGTGGGTTGAATATCGAGAACTTTAATGATATCAAAGTGGGGGATATCGTGGAAGGATATGAACAAACCGAAGTGAAAAGAAAATTATAATGCTTCCCGTTTCAGTGTCTGCTTGCGGTCCGGTCCAATGGAAACAATATTGATTGGCACACCTACTTCGGCTTCGATATATTCGATATAATCTGATAATTCTGAAGGAATTTCGCTGAAGGAGTCAATTCCTTCAAGTGAAGAATTCCATCCTTTCTTTTCCTCATAAACCATCTCCAACTCAGGATCCTCTAATTCAAAGGGAAAAACTTCCAGGATTTCATTCTTTCGTTTATAGTTTTTACAGACCAGAATTTTGTCAAAACGATCCAGTACATCCACTTTCATCATGATCAGGCTATCGACACCATTCAATGTAATGGCATATTTCAATGCCGGAAGGTCAAGCCAGCCACACCTGCGTGGTCTTCCCGTTGTTGCTCCAAACTCATTTCCTTCTGAGCGCAGTTTTTCTCCAATGCTATCGTATAGTTCAGTAGGAAACGGCCCCGACCCTACCCGTGTGCAGTAAGCTTTGAAAACACCAAAAATTCGTCCGATCCTGTGCGGGGAGACTCCAAGACCGGCACAGGCTCCTGCTGCGATGGTATTTGAAGAAGTGACAAAAGGATAGGAACCAAAATCGATATCCAATAACGATCCTTGTGCCCCTTCTGCCAGAACGGTTTTCCCGTCATCCAAACTTTTATTGATAAACTGCTCAGCATCAATTGAGCGGAAGGTCTTCATCAGCTGAATGGCCTCCAACCAATTCTCTTCATATTCCTGAAAACTCAGACCCTCGAATTTGTATTTGGAAGTCTCGGTTTTACTGTCCCGTAAAATATTCAGGTGAATCTCTTTCAGCGCATTATACCGATCGGAAAAATCAAGCTGGGTGATATTGCCGAACCTGATCCCATTCCTTCCGTACTTATCAGTGTATGAAGGGCCAATTCCCTTCAACGTGGAACCAATTTTGCCATCCCCTTTTTGCGATTCGTAAACAGCGTCCAGCAACCTGTGAGTCGGTAGAATCAGGTGCGCCCTGCGCGAAATAAGAAGATTTTTTATAGCATGAACGCCTGCTTCTGATAATTTCGTCACCTCCTTAATAAAGACGAAAGGGTCAATTATCACTCCATTACCGATAATATTTTCCGAATTGGGATGAAAAATCCCCGATGGAATAGTGTGAAGGACAAATTTTTTATGATCAAAAAGAATGGTATGACCAGCATTGGGTCCACCTTGAAAACGGGCAATAATGTCGTAGTGCGGAGAAAATAAATCAACGATTTTCCCTTTTCCTTCATCCCCCCATTGCAATCCAAGAATTACATCAACCTTCATGAAATTGGAATATTATTTCTTCAGTCTGGAATTGCCGTAGAAGGTGAGCGAATAGTGAGTAATCTCAACATTGAAATCGTTTTCAACATTTGCCCTGATTGCTGCGATGCGGGGATCGTAGAACTCTTTTACTTCCCCGGTATCATTGAAAATAAAATGATCGTGTTGCTTAAACATCATAGCTTTTTCAAACTGGGCATAGTTAGTACCAAACTGGTGCTTGGTCACCAGGCCGCAACCCAGTAACAATTCCATGGTATTGTAGAGAGTTGCCCTGCTTACCCTGTACTTATGGTTTTTCATTCGGATATACAAGGTCTCAATGTCAAAATGCCCTTCGGTTGCAAATATTTCTTTCAATATAGTGTACCTCTCAGGGGTTTTTCGATGTGAATTTCTTTCAAGGTATTCGGTAAAAAAAATCTTGATTTTTTCAAAGTTCTCCTCTGGGCCTTTTTTTATCATTTTGTGAAAATTTGGATAAAGGTAGGTAATTATTCATATTTAGAACAAGTATGAATAGATTTATTTAATCAACCCGGTTGACATTTTTTACACCATCAATTTTTTTAAGGTTTCCAAGCAGGTGATCAAGCGAACTTGTATTCTGTACAAAAAGCTTGATTTCACCTTCTGTCAGCCCATCTTTTGCTTCGAGGTGGAATGATTTTATGTTCAGGTTAAGTTCTGAAGAAATGATGCGGCTGATATCATTTATCAACCCCATTTTATCCAACCCGGTAATTTTGATTCCTGCCAGGAATGAAATAGATTCATTTTTATCCCAATTGATTTTAATGGCCCGGTTTCCGAAGTTTGACATCTGTTCGATCGAATCGGGGCATTTGGTTCTGTGAATCATTATCGGCATGTTTTCTGAAGCGAACAAACCGATGATATCATCTCCTGGAATCGGGTTACAACAGGAAGCAATCTCGAATGCAGGATTTTCCATGTTAAATACCGGTGGAAGTTCCAGACTTTCCATGTTGATTTTCCGTGTATCGGGTTTCCCATTCTTTTCGATCTCTTCAGGGTAACCTTTCTTTCCGGATGCTTCAATAAAATTAAGCCATCCTTTCTTTGTGCTGGAGGCGGTAAAGAATTTCACATCCCTGATACTGATTTTGTCGTTGGCAGCAGCATAATAAAGGTCAATAAGGGACGTAAAGTTATTCGCTGAAATAAATTTCCGGATATTTTCGAAGGAATATTCTAAATCTGCCTGGTTGAACCATTTTTCCAATTTATCCTTTCCCTGCTTGAAATATTTTTTTCTTTCCTTTTTCAGGGCTAACTTTATGCTGGTTTTGGCACGCGTTGTCACTACATAGTTCAGCCATTCATCTTTTGGTGTCTGCTTTTTCGAGGTAATGATCTCAATTTGTTCTCCATTTTTTAATTGTCGGTTTATGGGAACCAATTTTTTATCCACTTTTGCTCCGATGCACGTGCTTCCTACTTCTGAATGAATGGCATAAGCAAAATCAAGAACCGAGGAATTGGCGGGGAGAGTTCTTAATTCGCCAGTGGGTGTAAAAATCGAAATTTCATCCAGAAAAAAGTATCCTTTCACATCATCGATAAACGAAAGGGCATTTACATCAGGGCTTTCGATCATCTCTTTGATCCGGTCAAGCCAGTTGTCCAACTGACTGTTTAGTTTCATGGAATCTTTATACTTCCAATGCGCTGCATACCCTTTTTCTGCAATTTCATCCATTCGTTTTGTCCTGATCTGTATTTCTACCCATTGTCCGGTATGGCTCATTACAGTAGTATGTAAGGCTTCATAGCCATTGGCTTTGGGAATAGAAATCCAGTCGCGAAGCCGGTCGCTATTAGGCCGGTAATAATCGGTAATTATGGAATAAACCTTCCAGCAATCTGATTTCTCGCGTTCAATTGGGGTATCAATAATGATACGGATTGCAAATATGTCATAGACTTCTTCAAAAGGAACTTCTTTTATCTTCATCTTCTCCCAGATGGAGTAGATGGATTTTTCCCTGGCTGAGAATGAATAATGTATTTCCTGTGATGCCAATGAGTTCTTTATGGGATAGATAAATTTATTGATAAATCTTGACCGGCCTTTGGCCGATTCCCTGAGTTTTCTGGAGACCGATGCAAAGACTTCCGGTTCGGTATATTTTAGTGCAAGGTCTTTAAGTTCACTTTTAATTGCATGTAGTCCCAATCTGTGTGCAAGAGGAGCATACAGGTAAATGGTTTCAGAGGCAATTTTTATTTGTTTCTCCGGTGCCACGGCATCAAGTGTGCGCATATTATGCAACCTGTCGGCTAACTTTATAAGGATTACACGTACATCATCAGAAAGAGTCAACAGGATTTTTTTGAAATTTTCAGCCTGAATTGACGCTGTTTTCTGATCAAAAATCCCTTTAATTTTTGTCAGGCCATCGATAATTGATACCACTTTTAGCCCAAAAAGCCCCCGGATATCTTCGAGTGTATATTCAGTATCTTCCACCACATCATGCAACAGAGCACAAATCACCGAAGTGGTTCCCAGACCGATTTCGCCAGCAGCGATTGTAGCAACACTGATAGGATGATAAATATATGGCTCTCCGCTTTTCCGGCGCATGTCTTTATGCGCATCAACAGCCATATCAAAAGCCTTTCTTACCAGTTTCTTGTCTTCCGGTGTTTTGGCTTTATAAACACGCAATAATCCACGGTATCTTTTTAAAATCTCTTTTTTCTCAGATTCTCTGTCAATCAGTTGCATTAATTCAAAAAAGTTTTTTAGTTAGATGATAAGATTGCAAAGTTATAGTAAAATTTAGATTGAATCGAAATGAAATAAAGGTAAGGTTATTCCTCTTAGGAAAATTATTACTTTTGAATTCTGTTTTCAGGAAACTCCCCTACATGATCAAAAAGTTTGGTAAAGGAAGATTCAGGCTTGGAGGTATTCTCTTGTTGCTGTTGGTAACTCCTTCTCTTTTTGCCACGCATCAGCGTGCAGCCGAAATAACCTACCGGCATCTGTCCGGACTCACTTATGAGATCACCCTGATTTCTTATACTTTTACACCAAGTCCTGCCAATGCTTTCCGTGATGTTCTTCTGATTGATTGGGGTGATGAAACTTCCAGCGAAATCCCGAGAATTGAAAAGTACGACCTTCCCAACGCTATCAACATAACTTATAACCGTTATCTTGGACAGCATACTTTTCCAGGTCCTGCTTCTTATATTATTTCTTGCGAAGATCCAAACCGGAACGGGAATATCATCAACATTCCCAATTCCATCAATGTACCGCTGTACATATTCTCTGAACTTGTAATTAATCCTTTTATCGGAGGATATAATAACTCCCCGGTATTACTCCTTCCTCCGGTGGATAACGGCTGTGTGCTCCAGCCATTTTACCACAATCCCGGCGCTTATGATGTGGATGGCGACAGTCTCTCTTACAGACTGATTCCGTGTATGGGTATGCAGGGTCAACCCATCCCCGGATATACACTTCCGGCCGCTTCCAATTCTATCAACATCGATCCAATTACTGGAGATTTTCTCTGGGACAGTCCTGAAAAACAAGGAGAATATAATATTGCCATTCTCATTGAAGAATGGAGAGGCGGAGTAAAGATCGGCAGCATCCTTCGGGATATGCAGATCAACATTATTGCCTGTAACAACAAACCGCCGGTGATTGAGTCTCTGAAAGATACTTGTGTCGAAGCTGGCAAAACATTGACTTTTATTGTCAAAGCTTACGATCCTGACAGCACAAATATTACCCTTTCCGGAACGGGAGGGCCAATGATCCTCGCTGATCATCCTGCCATCCTTCAGCCCAATCCAGCTACAGGACAAGGGCACACACAAACAACCTTCATCTGGCCAACTGTGTGCTCGCACGTGATCAGGCAGCCCTACCGGATGTTTTTTAAAGTCAGCGACGATGGAACTCCTGTGAGTTTGGTGGACATTAAATCCATGAAAATACGTGTAGTCGGTCCTGCTCCGAAAAACCTTACTGCCACACCACTCGGGAATACTATTACCATCGCCTGGGATAACTATGACTGTCAGAATGCTACTGGTTACTATATTTACCGTAAAACTGATTCCACCGGGTATCAGCATGGATATTGTGAAACAGGAGTTCCCCAGTACCTTGGCTACGCCCTGATCGATCAATTTAAAGATATTACCCGGACTTCTTATCTTGATGATAACCATAGTGCCGGCCTTTACCAGGGAATAAAATATTGTTACATGGTGGTTGCTTATTATGCTGATAAAGCTGAAAGCTATGCATCCAACGAAGTATGCGCCCGATTGAAAAAGGATCGTGCAGTCATCACAAACGTCAGCATCAACAACACCAGTGAGTCTCTTGGCTCCATCTACGTCGCCTGGTCAAAGCCGACGGAAATTGATACATTTCAAGCTCCTGGACCCTATAAATATGTAGTATATCGTTCCATTCCCGGAAATCCCGGGCAATTCATGGCTATCGATTCATTGAATAACCTCAATGATACTCTGATTACGGACACCCTCCTGAACACGAAAGTAAATATTTACAAATACAGGATTGATCTGTATAATGTAACACCGGGAAACCGGTTCCTGATAGGGCCTTCTCAGGTTGCCCCTTCATTGTTTATCAACATCTCCCCTACCGATAAAAAATTACGAATTTCATGGAACAACGATGTCCCCTGGAATAATCACATTTTCACCATATACCGGAAAAATTTACAGACTGCGGTCTTTGACTCAATTGGGTCATCAACTGTGTCTTCCTTCACTGATATGAGATTGAAGAACGGAACAGAATATTGTTGTAAAATAAAAAGCATCGGAGATTATTCAGCTCCCGGTTTTGTGGAGCCTATCATAAATTACTCACAAATCAATTGTGGTATTCCCGAAGACAACATTCCACCATGCCCTCCGCAACTGAAAGTCATTCCGTTTTGCGAGCAAATGAAAAACACTCTTACCTGGAAAAATGGTGCTGACAGTTGTTCGGCAGATATTGTAAAATATTATATCTATTATAGTTCATCCCATTCTGAACCACTCTCACTGTTAGATTCAATTCCGGGCATCAATGATAGCATTTACGAACACTTTCTCAGTGAGACTGTGATTGGTTGTTACGCTATGACTGCAAAAGATTCGGCAGGAAATATCAGTACTTTCAGCAACAAGTTTTGTGTTGATTACGATTCCTGTATCTTCAGGCTTCCGAATGTATTCACGCCCAATAGTGATGGGTTCAATGATTTTTTTGTTCCATTTAAGCCTTATTCATCTGTTGATCACATCAACCTGACTGTTGTTAACCGTTGGGGAAGGGTGGTTTTTACGACCAATGACCCTGAGATTAACTGGGATGGACGGGATAAGACAACACGCGAGCCCTGTGCAGATGGAGCCTATCTTTATGTCTGTGAGGTCTTCGTTACTACCATGAATGGAATTGCCAAACAAACGCTGAAAGGATCTGTGAGCATCCTTCGATAATTAAATTACCCGGATGAACTGACGATTCCTTACACAAATAGATACTTCACTGAAGGCTCATTACGCTTAGTTTGTATCTTTTTTACTATATTTGCCCCGTGAAAAACATTCGTAATTTCTGCATTATTGCCCATATCGACCATGGTAAATCCACATTGGCTGATCGTCTTCTGGAAATGACGAAAACTATTTCAGCAAGAGATTATCAAGCCCAGGTATTAGATGATATGGACCTTGAAAGGGAAAGAGGGATCACTATAAAAAGTCATGCCATCCAGATGAATTATTCGCTTGATGGCGAAGACTATGTGCTGAACCTGATCGATACCCCGGGGCATGTCGATTTCTCTTACGAAGTTTCCCGCGCCATCGCTGCATGCGAAGGAGCCCTGCTGGTAATAGATGCTACCCAAGGTATCCAGGCTCAAACCATTTCAAATCTTTACCTCGCAATTGACCATGATCTTACGATCATCCCTGTTCTGAACAAAATTGATATGGAGAATGCCATGATTGAAGAGGTGAAAGACCAAATCGTGGACCTGATTGGATGTGACCAGGAGGAAATCATTGAAGCAAGTGCAAAAGTGGGTTTCGGTATCGAAGAGATTCTCCGGCAGATCATCGAAAAAATCCCTTCTCCGAAAGGGGATATTGAAGCACCGCTTCAAGCCCTGATCTTCGATTCTTTCTTTAATACATACAGGGGTATCGTGGCTTACTTCCGGGTCATGAACGGCAGCCTTCGCAAAGGAGACCATGTGAAATTTGTCCACTCCGGAACAGATTATCATGCAGATGAAATCGGAGTCCTTCGACTGAAGCAGGAGCCCAGAGATACGATCTACGCAGGTGATGTAGGCTATATTATTTCCGGGATTAAGGTCAGCAAGGACGTTCAGGTAGGAGATACCCTCACACATGTTGATCGCCCCTGTTTACAGGCCATCGAAGGATTTTCCATGGTCAAACCAATGGTTTTTGCAGGGATCTATCCGGTTGATGCTGACGATTATGAGGTACTCCGCGATTCGATTGAAAAACTAAAACTGAATGACGCTTCCTTGTCGTTTGAACCGGAATCATCTGCCGCACTCGGGTTTGGTTTCAGATGTGGTTTTCTGGGATTACTGCATATGGAAATCATCCAGGAACGCCTCGACCGTGAGTTCGACATGGATGTCATAACCACGGTACCAAACGTTTCCTATAAAGCATATACAACCAAGGGTGAAATGATTGAAGTCCATAATCCATCCGGACTTCCTGCTCCCACCCTCATCGACCACATTGAAGAACCATACATTCATGCCAATATCATTACGCGTTCTGAATATATGGGAGGAATCATGAAGCTCTGTATCGACAAACGCGGTACGCTGAAAAATCAGGTGTACCTTACAACCGGCCGGATCGAGCTTACAGTAGAACTTCCGCTTGGAGAGATCGTGTTTGATTTCTACGACAAATTAAAGAGTATTTCCAAGGGATATGCTTCCTTTGATTATCATATTTCAGGATTTCAACCGGCTGATCTCATCCGTTTGGATATTTTATTGAACGGGGATCCGGTGGATGCCTTATCAACTCTGCTTCACCGTGACAATGCCTACGAATGGGGACGAAAATTTTGCCTGAAACTCAAAGAATTCATTCCCCGGCAGCAATTTGATGTTGCTATTCAGGCTGCAATCGGGGCCAAAATTATTTCCCGGGAAACTGTTAAAGCTGTGCGAAAGGATGTCACAGCCAAATGTTACGGAGGAGATATAACCAGGAAACGTAAACTTCTGGAAAAACAGAAAAAAGGTAAGAAACGTATGCGTCAGATCGGGAATGTTGAAGTTCCGCAGAAAGCATTTCTTGCTGTCTTAAAACTTGACTCATAAAAAATAATTGAACGTGTAACAGTTTCTGATTATCCACGTCTTGTGTCTTATAAACTAAAACTTTATTATTTATGAAAGCCCCAACCAAGTTATTTATTAACGCGCTGTTATGCAGTGTTTTCCTTTTAACAACTTCTACTTTATTTTCCCAGAATGAAGAAAAAGCATCCGACAATCAAAAATCCTCTTCCAAGAGTACTGAATATTTTAAGGGTGGAGTGAAAGTAGAAAAATTAGGTGATGATTCATTGATCATCCATGTTAAAAAACACGATTTTGATAACTTTTCTATGAAAGGCTGTCCTTTTATGCACAAAAAAGGAAAATATAACGGACATTGGGCTGGCATTGATCTTGGCTGGAATGGATATGTAAACTCAGATTTTAATATGACTTACCCGGCTAACGAGCAATATCTGAACCTGAAATCCTCCCGGTCAATGACGGTAAACCTGAACCCCATTGAATTTAACCTGAACCTGGTAAAAAATCATTTTGGACTTACTTCAGGTCTTGGTTTTTCCCTGAACAATTATTATTTCTCAGGCAGCTATGTGTTATTACCGGACTCGATCGCACTGGTGGCATACAAGGTTGTTGATCAGAAGGGGAATACGGCGGCTATGAGGGTAAACAAGCTGTTCGTCAGCTGGATTACGGTACCAGTTATTTTTGAATTCCAGACAAATCCCAAAATCAAAATAAACAGTTTTCATGTTTCTTTGGGATTGATCGGTGGTATCCGGCTTCAATCCTATACCAAACAGATGTACAAGAACGACGATGACATGACTTATTATCTTCAGGATCAGTCCGGAAAGATCATTGCATCTGTAAATATTGATGACAGATGCGCCATAAAACACAGCCAGTTTCATCTGAATCCTTTTAAGCTGGACGCCACAATGCGTATCGGCTGGTCTTTCCTGAATCTCTGGTCCACTTATTCTATCACTCCAATGTTCCAGAAAAACCAGGGACCTGAGTTGTATCCATGGTCAATCGGTGTCACTTTACTTGGATGGTAAATATTACTGTTTAGGAGACAGAGATAAGAAAGGCAAGGATATTTACGAATAATTCGTAAATCATGTCAGTTCTATCAGTACGGGTTGATCAATCTTCAGGCCAAGCAAACTTGAGGCTTTTCCCTGGTTTATTGAAATCTCCAGATGCCCCGACGAGTTGAAAAGGGCAAGCATTTCTCCTTCAATGACATCCTTGTAAGATTTGCTTAATTCTGTGATTCGGTAGGAAGCCGAACGAAAAAGGATTGTATATTTCTTTCCCTTGGCGTGTGTATTGAAGAACTCCTCCGTGATATTTGTGAAAACATTTTCATAACTGTCGATATAGATCACCTTCCCTTTAATAAGGTTCCCATCGAAAACAGGTTTGAAGGAAATCTTTTGCATCAGTGTTTTTTTAGGACGCCCAAGTTCTTCCATTGGTTTCCCGCTGGCAAGGTGGCACGCTACTTTTGCAAAAACATCCCGTGTTGAGAAGGTAAAATAATCAGAATCCTGGATTACTTCAAGTTCGAGAATATGTTCCGGGGTTTCATCGAAGATCAAAGAAAAGATACCGTTATCTGCACCGATGAAATAATGTCCCTTATGAAAAACCAAGGTATGCGGATTCTCGATTGAAGCTTCAGTATTGATACCAAGAATGTGAATCGTTCCCTCAGGAAACTCAAGGTAAAAATTTCTGATGATGAAAGCCGCCTGGTTCAAGTCGAATGCAGGAATATCATGACAGATATCTACAATTTTAGCATCCGGAAGCAAACGATATATGGCACCTTTAACAGCCCCAAGATAATGATCCTTTATTCCCCAGTCGGTAGTTAGCGTTATGATTTGCATGAACGAAAAAAGAAGTATTTTTGTCTTCCAAAGTTAGTAATTAATTTTACTGCATGAGCGAAAAAATTATCAGCATTACAACCCATCATCCGTTGGATCTTTTTGGTGCGAATGATCAGAACCTTGAAGTAGTGCGGAACTTCTATCCAAAACTGAAGATCATTTCCCGTGATAACTTTATCAAAGCCATTGGCGAAGAAGCGGAATTAATTCAATTTGAACAGAAATTCAATCTTCTTCTGTTCCATCTTGAAAAATTTGGAAAACTCACCCGTTCGGATATTGTTCAATATTTTGAATCTGAGGAAGCATCACCAATAGATGCTGTTTCAAAATATCCGGACATCCTGCTGCATGGAAAAAACGGAATGTTGATCCGTGCAAGGACTGTCAACCAGGTAAAACTTGTAAAAAGTGTTGAACAGAATGACCTGGTATTTGCCATTGGTCCGGCAGGGACAGGAAAAACTTATACAGCAGTTGCTGTTGCGGTGCGTGCTTTAAAGAATAAGGAGATTCAACGTATCATTCTTACACGTCCGGCAGTTGAAGCGGGAGAAAACCTTGGATTCCTTCCCGGAGATCTCAAAGAAAAGCTGGATCCTTACATGCAACCATTGTACGATGCGCTGAAAGACATGTTACCTCCCCAAAAATTACTGACCTATATTGAGGATGGAACTATTGAGATCGCACCTCTGGCTTTCATGCGTGGCCGTACGCTTAACAACGCTTTTGCAATACTCGATGAAGCCCAGAATACTACTCCCAACCAACTCAAAATGTTTCTCACCAGGATGGGAAACGCATCAAAATTTATTGTCACAGGCGATATCACACAAATCGATCTCCCGAAACAACAAACATCGGGATTGATTCATGTTCAGGGTATCTTAAAAGATATTCCCGGAATCGGTTTTGTTTATCTCGATCAGAACGACATAATCCGTCATAAACTTGTGATAAAAATAATCAATTGCTATATGAATGAATTAAAACCCGACAAAATATAATCATTTATGCATAATGTTCTCGTAGATACTGATTTTACATTTCCAGGGCAAACCGCTAAATATACTGGTAAAGTTCGCGATGTATATTTTATTGATGATGAATTTCTTGTCATGATTGCCACCGACAGGATCTCTGCATTTGATGTTGTATTGCCACAAGGTATTCCATACAAAGGTCAGGTTCTGAACCAGATTGCCTCCAGGTTTTTGGATGCCACTCACGATATCTGCCCAAACTGGAAAATTGCAACCCCTGACCCAGTGGTAACCATTGGCCATTACTGTAAGCCATTTCCAGTGGAGATGATTATCCGGGGTTATCTTACAGGAAGTGCATGGCGGGCTTATAAAAACGGACAACGTGCGATTTGTGGCGTACCGGTTGCTGACGGAATGAAGGAACATCAGCGCTTTCCTGAACCCATCATCACTCCTACCACCAAAGCCATCGAAGGACATGATGAAGATATCTCAAAGGATGAAATTATTCAAAAAGGCGTTGTTTCTATAGATGATTATGAGATTCTGGAAAAATATACAAAATCTCTGTTTCAGAGAGGAACCGAAATTGCGGCTGAAAACGGCTTAATATTGGTCGATACCAAATACGAATTCGGAAAAACAAACGGGAAGATCTATCTCATCGACGAAATCCATACACCTGATTCTTCCAGATATTTCTACCTCGAAGGTTATGGTGAGCGACAAATCCGAAACGAGCCACAGAAACAACTTTCCAAGGAATTTGTCCGCGAATGGCTGATGGCAAATGGCTTCAGGGGAGAGCAAGGTCAGCATGTGCCTGAAATGACAGATACTTTTACAACCGAGATTTCTGAAAGGTATATTGAGTTATACGAAAGAATCATCAACGAAAAATTTGTACGGTCTGATGTTTCAAACGTTCTTACACGGGTTGAGAAGAATATACTCGAATGGTTGAAAGTAAATACATAATATTTCTATTGAGGTTTTACAATCCAAATTGAACCAATTTACGATTTACATGATTTACGATTTACGACTGTATTGATAGATTGACGATTGACGATTGACGGGTATACTTAAAAAATCGTAAATCGTAAATCCAGGCATTCGTAAATATTGACTAGCTCTTATCCTTCAATCTTTATAATAATCATTCATGATTCCTTTCAGCCCTCCCAGAATAGATCAGAAGATCATTGATGCGGTTACAGAAACATTACGTTCAGGGTGGATCACAACCGGACCAAAAACAAAAGCTTTTGAGAAAAAATTAACAGAATTTGCCGGACATCAGGCTACACTCTGTGTCAGTTCGGCAACAGCCGGACTCGAACTAATGCTGCGTTGGTACGGCGTCGGAGAAGGGGATGAGGTGATTATTCCGGCATACACGTACGCTGCAACGGCAAATGTGGTTGTTCACTGTGGTGCAAAACCTGTTTTCGTAGATATCTCTGATGATTTCAACATTGCTGTTGATGGAATAGAAAAAGCCATAACTACTCGCACGAAAGTCATTATTCCAGTTGATATTGCTGGATTTCCTTGCGATTATGATGAAATCAATTCCCTCGTAAAACAACCAGACATTCAGCATCTGTTTCAACCTAAAAACCAGCAGCAAAACAAACTGAACAGGATTTTGGTCCTTTCTGATTCAGCTCATTCTATTGGCGCCTGGTATAAAGGAAAGCGAACAGGTAATCTGACAGATGTATCGGTTTATTCTTTTCATGCGGTGAAAAACCTGACTACAGCAGAAGGCGGTGCAATCTGTTTCAATCTTCCGGAACCTTTTGATAATCAGAAAATCTATGATATCCTGAATATTCAATCACTCCATGGACAAGACAAGGATGCATTTGCGAAAGCAGAGAAGAGTAACTGGCGGTACGACATTGTTGAACCTGGTTATAAATCCAATATGACCGATATCCTGGCATCAATAGGCCTGGTGGAGCTGGCTCGCTATGATTCGGATAACCTTGTGCGCAGAAAACAGATTTTTGACCAATATAAAACTTCATTTTCCCATTATTCCTGGGCACAACTTCCGGAATATGAAAATGAAAACAAGCAGTCTTCATACCATGTATTTTTACTAAGGATTAAAGATGTGACAGAAACCCAGCGGGATCAAATCATCCGGAAGATCTTTGAACAGGACGTTGCCGTCAATGTCCATTTCATTCCGCTACCAATGATGAGTTACTACAAAAACGCCGGATACAACATAGAAAACTATCCTGTTTCCTATAATAATTATTCACGGGAGATCACTTTACCAGTTTATTACGACCTCGGTGATGATCAGGTAAAAACGGTTATTGCTGCTGTGGTAAATGCTGTTCAGGCAATTGTTGGATAGAAACTATAACAAACAATACACGAAAAATGATCAGGCTTTTTGATCTGCTTTTCTCCTTTCTTGCACTTATTCTTCTTTTACCGGCGTTAATTCTTATCGCATTAATCATTTTTTTTGACTCCAGCGATACAATTCTTTTTTTTCAGCCGAGGGTTGGGAAAGAAAACAAGGATTTCACGCTGATAAAGTTCAGGACCATGCATGATGGGTCAGAAAAGATGGGAAGTTTGACGGTCGGCAGGCGTGATCAGCGAATCACTCGTGTGGGACATTTTTTAAGAAAATACAAATTGGATGAATTGCCCCAGCTTCTCAATGTAATAAAAGGAGACATGAGCCTTGTTGGCCCCCGGCCTGAGGTACGGAGATATGTCGACATGTACAATGAGGATCAGAAAAGAGTTCTGCTGGTAAGACCCGGATTAACTGATCATGCTTCGCTCGGGTACTTGCATGAAAATGAACTTTTAGGAAATTCTTCCGATCCTGAAAGAACTTATATTGAAGAAATAATGCCTGCGAAACTAGAACTGAATAAAAAATATCTCCAGGATCGCAGTTTGAAAAATTACTTCAGCATCATCGGGATGACCCTTAAAAGAATTTTCCTTTGAATCAATGCATTAACATCAGCTTGTTCGTATTGATAACATTGTCGGCTTCAAAGACACAATAGTAATAGCCGTTACTGAATCCGCGGGCATCCCATTTAATCTCATGACGCCCTTTTCCCATTTTCCCTTCGAGTAAAACAGCCTTGATATTCCCGAGTGCATCAAATATTTTAAGAGAAACAAAGGTGTTGTTTTGATCGATCTCAAAAGGAATGACTGTATAATCCTTCGCAGGGTTTGGGTAATTCTTGTCTAAGCCAGTGCGATCAGAATGAATTTCATTGACAGCCATGTTCTGAGATTCGACATAGGCCGTGTAAATCAGGCTTGCAAGCGCAAATGATGCATGATGAAACAATGGAATAGTGAAACTTTTTGAATTATTCCACAATGCAAGAGTATAGGCCGATGAATTTGTATTGCCGGCAAAGGCCGTGGCATCCCTGTCTGCTTTAAGGACGCTGTCAACATATACATAATTGGCATAGATATATGAAAAAATATACCCCTGAACATTTGAGATCAATTGCACCGAATCAAACGGATATACGATCTGGGTATAATATGCGTTGATCATTTTTGACTCGTACCGGTAATGAATGTCATCCTGGCCGGTATTCTGGCCATTAAAATTAGCAGTCAGATGGAGAGGCATATGAGCATCCCCGACATAATGGCCCAGATCTGCAGCAAACAACGCAGCTTTATTCAGGTCTTGCCGGGCAAAACAATTTCTTACAGAATCGTAGGCTGCCAGAGTAGCCCAGGGAACTGTGCCATTATCCATGACAAACGATATTCCTCCAGGACCGTTAACAACAGAATCCCAGCTTTGGGGAATTTTACCATGATCTATGAACTCGCCATAGTTATCGATATCAATATAATGTTTTGGAGACTCGTTATCATCCCATGTTTTGCGATCATCTGCTGCTGTAGAACTATCTACAAGGATTGTTGAAAATTGCCCCAACAGGAAAGACATGGAAGAAGGAAATGAAGGTGGAGCATTCCCACTGATTTTTTCATGCCCTCTCCACCCCCAGCTTGATAGTAAAATTAACAGAACGAAAGAGACTGTTATGTATGCGCTTCTTTTAATTGTATTCATTTTTGGTCATTTTTATGCAAGTTCTGATTATATCGATTCGATAATTTTTTTCAGGTATTTAAAATCATTTACTTTTTCTTGCAGATTATGCTGGTCGTTGATAAAAATCAAGTCCTCAAGCAGCCTGACAATGATATCGATGTTAGAGCAAGGAGCAAAATACGAGATATCAGCCGGAACCTTCAACTGGTTGATAAATAATTCAATTTCCCTCCGTGTAAAGACGGAACCCTTGTTCACAGGATTAATATAAAACTGCACATCATCAACTGTTGGCTGGTCTGTATTTTCTTCCGAAAGATAGGCCAGAATAAAATGCTGGGGCAGGTTAACTCCAACGATCGGAATGTTCAGTTTCTGCGCGATTATGAGATACAACATACCCAAAGAAAGTGCGCATCCTTTGCGGGAATTCAACAATGTGGGAAGATAGAAATTCTCCGGAGCTATCGGATGAACCTTGTTTCCGTCAAAGTTATGGACCTGAAAAAGAATATGATTCAGAACCTTTACATTTTCGAGTACTGTCAGGTTGTCGTTCAATTCCAACCAGGCATCCATCCTGATTTGTTCAACTTCCTGGGTAATGGCATCTTCTTCAAACAGCGGATTATCAGCCCTGGAGACCAACATAAAGCCTTTAAGCAAATCAGAGGAGCCAGTATTTACCCAATTCGTAAATTCAGCAGTGATATCATCAAGTTGAATCTTGTGAATGATCTGATCAATTCTCTCCTGAACATGTGAATCAAAAACATCATCCCTCGCATGCTCAAGGAAAGGAAGAGCCTCTTTCCCGAAATAATATAACTTTTCCTTCACCGTTGAAAAAGCATTTTCATCCGGTTCATCCAATAAATTAACCAAGGCTGTCAGTTCAGGTCTGGGCTTTAAGGTCTCCATTTTATTTCAGGGATGAAGGATAAGACTAATATTCACTGACGGTTTCCAAAACGCATTCCACA
>CAIWTA010000259.1 GCA_903915465.1 uncultured Bacteroidales bacterium
AGCAGCCTTGACCAGTGCGGTCACGCCGAAGGCGTGAATCGAACGAAGAGAGATAGCGCTGGGCGTAGCTGCGTTGGGGTGACCAGGCCCGCGTGGCCTGAGCGCAAGTGTAAATAGAAGAATTGTAGATGCTTGGTTATTAATCTTTTCCTATTAGTTAAATAGTAGACGCAAAGGCGCAAAGGGCTGATAATCAACACTTAAATTCTCTGCGCCTCTACAGTAAAAATAGACTTTTGAGACAGCCTTTTGTAATTATTACATTTTCCGTGAGTTACACTCCCGGTTATTTAAATGAACCCCTTTCAGTGTTTTCATTTTAGAAAAGTCCGCAGGACTTTAATTTTAATAACCTCCGGTGCAACCGGAGGCAGAATGAAAGAACCAAATGAGAACCCCGAAGGGGGGCAACTGAAGATTACGAGAATTTTAAACAGACTCTAATGCCATTTGAAAATTTTCAGCCCCACCAGAAAGAAGATAATTCCGGTAACGGTCATGATAAGAGAAGGGAACGCTATTTCAGCAAATCCGGCTCCTTCAATGATCACACTTCGTGCACCGTCGGCCAGCATTGTGAGAGGAAATTTCTGAATATATGGAATACTCCAGTCGGGGAAATTATGGTAGCTGAAAAATATTCCGGAAAGCACCATCATCGGCATGGATACAAGGTTGATGAGGCCATTCCCAATTTCAGTCTTTGCAGTGTGGGAAGACATCAATATGGCTATCCCGGCAAATGCTATATTTCCTGCAACGAAAACCGTTAATAATGCCGGGATGCTTCCTTGAATGGTGAGGCCGAAAACAAGATTGGCAACGAGAAATAGTAATCCGGATTCAACGAAATTCATAAAAAGCCTTACTGTGATAAGGGCCACAAGAAAATGAGATTTCTTCATCGGTGTAGCCACCATGCGACGTAAAAGCTTCTTCGAACGGCTGTCAATAATCTCATAGCTGACGCCCCACATAATTGACATCATCACACCCATCGCAATCAGGCCTGGAACAAGGAAGTCGATGTACCGGGTACCGCTGACAGTAAGTGGTTTGATGCTTTCGTCACTTTCCCAGTCTATGATTGCCGGATTGTTAAATAAGTTGGAAAGGCGAAGGTAATTTAACTGAGCATCCGGGTTAAGCGGATCGAAATGGTATTCGAATTTCCCGTTCTTTTCTTCAAGGATAAGGTTCAGGTTACCACGCTTCAACAGGACTGTAGCCAATTTCCAGTCAATTTTTTCGAAGATGAAAGTAGTATTTCCGAGTTTATTATCCCGGATGGTGAGTTTGCAGGAAATGATCCCGTCTTTTACAGGCAAAATTACCGCATGGTTAGATTGTAAGAAAGAGTCTAACTTCGAAAATGTTTCTGGTATCTGAAGATTGTCAGGGATATGCGTAATAACTGCGACAACACGGGTAGTATCAGCTTTTTTTGAAAAAGCAACACCTAACCCAAGCGACATCAGGATCGGAAAAACAATTCCCCAGAAAAGAACTCCGGGCTCGCGCAGAAGTTCCATGGCGCGCGCCACAATTAACTGAATCAACTGTTTATGCCGGATAATTCTATTCATTTAGCTGCCTTCCGGTTAATTCAGTAAATAGATCATCCAGGGTCTTTCGGCGGAGTTCTGTTCTGATCTCCGGTGAAGGATTTTTCTGTTCGCCAAGCAGATCAGCCAAAGTTCCGTTTTTTAAGATCACGCCATGATCGATGATCACAATCTGGTCGCAGAGTTGCTCGGCTTCTTCCATATAATGTGTTGTAAGAATAAGTGTGGTCTGCGATTTCTCTTTCAGCTCGTGTAAAATTGCCCAGATCTCTCTGCGGGCATTTGGATCAAGTCCTGTTGTGGGTTCATCCAGCAAAAGAATTTTTGGGTCATTCAAAAGAGCAATTCCCATAGCAAGACGTTGTCGCTGTCCACCGGATAAATTACCGACATAAGATTTTCTTTTTTCTTCAAGTCCAACGGTTTCAATGATCTCATTGATCCGTTTATGGCCAAGTTCAAAAAAACTGGCAAACAAACGGAGCGTTTCAAATACCGTGAGTTTGTCAATAAACCGTGTCTCCTGAAGCGACAAACCAATCAGATGCCGGAGCTTTTCTTCATTTCCTTTCCATTTCAGTCCCAGGATAAAAATATCGCCTTTATCCGGTTTTTGAATTCCTTCGATCATCTCGACAAGTGTCGTTTTCCCGGCACCATTAGGACCAAGCAAAGCCACATATTGTCCCTGGAAAATCCTTAGATCAATCCCCCTGACAGCCTGTACTGTCTTGAAAGATTTATGTACGCCATTAACCTCTATAACAGGATTCAAAGACATAAGTTATGTCGCATTTTTAAAGCCCGAAATTACGGAATTTTGTAATGCCTTAATATGATGGGAAAGATTTACGATTAATTCGATTTACGATTTACGATTGAATTTAAGGGAGTTACGATTTGTGATTTTTGTTGTGACAATTCCTAAAAAGCGTTGACGGTGTTTAGTTATTGATGAAATAATCGAAATTCCAAAATCGTCAATATAATCGTAAGTCGTAAATCGTCCAATCGTAAATTGGTTACTTGGCATATTCATCGATCACTGCTTCCAGCGTATTACTGCATACCTTACAGAACTTAATATGCCGTGTATACATGATGCAGTCAAGTTCAGGGCGGTACAGGCCGTATTGGGAATAACCTCCACCTTCAAATGCTCCCACTTTATTCTGGTACTTTTCTTTGGAAAAGAGCTCGTTTTCTTTATTCAATTGCCGGTCAAAAAGATTTTCCATGATATTTTCAGGGACTTTTGCAGACCTCAGACTATCGCGCTCCTTTTGTATCTGGTATCCGAATTTATCGAAAACTTCTTTATTCCATGGAGTTGGAACAGGAGTTTCCGGATCTGCCAGGGATTTCCATTTCAGGTTGTTTTTATCGAACAAGGCGGTGATATTGGCTTCCCAGGGTTCTATGGTGATTTCCGGAACTTCATAAGCTACTGCAGAAGTATAATATTCATCTGCCAGGCCTGCAATATGATGCCCCAGTTCATGAACCATAATATAATTTGCAAATTTATTATCTGCAGAAACTGTAGTGTAAAGATTATAAATTCCGCCACCACCATAGGTTCTTTCATTCACCAGGATGACCATGAAATCATACGGAACTTCTGAGGCGATATCACGAATGGTGCGGTTGTCGTAAGTCAATGCGTACCTTTCCGAATCAAAACTGCCATAGTGAACGGAAAGTGGTGTGCGCTTGAAGACCCCCGGATGAGGTTTGCAAACACCAGTTGTTTCTGATGGAGTCTCGATGGCACGGATGTTAATATCTTTCATCCTGGTTTTAAAAGGTTCCGTATTGATAAGAACATCGGTAAGTCGTTTGACATCTTTCCGAAATTTTTCCATCTCATTCTGTGTATACCCGTCTCCCATCACCACAAGATCCAACTTTTGGGCAGCCGGCCCATGATCGAGGATGACATCAACTTTATGGGTAGGAGTGAGGTCTGCAGGATTGACCTGGCGGGAATCCGGATTGATACTGGTTGTCCAGATGGTCTGGAAACTGTTCTTTGAATCACGCTTTTTAATTGTAACCCTTATTTCTTCCTTCGGCCAGGGAAAGCGCAACGACTCATGAAAAGTTCCCCATGTTTTATCAGCTTCGGGTGTGGTCTGCCATTCTCCGAAAATATTTGCAAACCCGCGGGAATACACAAATTTCCCGGTTCTTAGATCAGTAACTTCAAAAAAGTATGGCCCCAGTTTGAGGTTATCGATGAGCTGAGTCTTACTTCCCGGCCATTTTCCATCTGAAACGATCTGGTCTATGGCAAAATGCTCTTCCGTTGAAGTTCCACTATGATAAAAATCCAGTCGCATGGTTTTATCAAGAAATGAATTTTCAAATATTACCTGAGACTTATCATTTGCACCGATTGTTACTGCTGCGATCGGCTGGATTTTATTTCCTGTGTTTTGGGAAAAAGAAAAGAAAGGTGCCAGGCAGTATAAAAATAACAGAAACTGAATATTGAGCCCACTCCGAAAAATATTATATTTTGGACTAAAGTCCAGTAACGTATTGGCTATCAATAACCCCGACCTTAAGGTCGGGGTTGGGCAAATCGCTGCAAAACAGGGCTTTAGCCCAACACTTTTCATGGATAAGTACTTTTCAGAGTGGACTCAATATTAGATTTCATTGTAGAAAAGAAGGAAAATAAATTATGACATTTTAATAATGATGGTTTTTATTGTATCCGAAACGTCTTCTGCTTTATCTATACATTTTTCAAGTGTTTCGAGGATTTCTTTTTTCTTGATTAATTCGGAAGCATCTTTCTCGTCTTCAAATAGTTTCATAATCCCAAGATGATACAGGTCGTCTCCCTTATTTTCAATTGTGTTAAGTGCGATACAGCTTTGGATGATCATTTCTCTGTTCTTACCTGACTCATGCAGGGCAACGACTGCAGTTTCTATTTCTTTGGTAGCCTGGTGGATAAGTTCAGCCATCTCGATAAATACGGGAATGAGTGTCTTTGGCTTATACAATGAGATTCGCTGGCTTGCTCCGTTGATGTAATCAAGCACATCGTCTATCGTTGCTGCAAGTTCCTGGATATCTTCGCGATCGAAAGGAGTGATGAACGATTTATTCAATTGCTGGAAAATCTTGTGGGTCATATCATCTCCTTCATGCTCCACTGCTTTGATCTCCTTGGTCACTTCCATGCGGCCTTCTGCGGTAGGAATGGTCATAAGTTTCTTTAACAATTCAGATCCTCTTATGAGTATCTTGGCATCTGCAACAAAAAGTGGAAAAAATGCCACATCTTTCGGGACAAAGAATGCTAAAATTTTATCCAGGTTCATATAACGTTTTTTTAATTTTTTATAAGTGACAGACTTATCAGGGTTTCCGGAAATAGGATTACCATTTTTTAATTGAAAAACCTGAAGAGGAAATATAAAAGAGCTCCAATAATAGCAGAAACAGGTATAGTAAAGATCCATGCCCAGAATATATTTCTGGTTACTCCCCATTTTACTGCAGCAACGCCTTTTCTGGCACCTACACCCATGATTGCTCCTGTGATGGTGTGTGTAGTGCTTACCGGGATGCCAAAGGCAGTAGCACCAAAAAGCGTTATGGAACCGGCCGTTTCAGCGCAAACTCCTTCAAAGGGTTTCAATTTTGTAATTTTTTGACCCATTGTTTTGACGATCCTCCAGCCACCGAATAAGGTTCCAAGTGCGATTGCTCCATTACAGCTTAAAACTATCCATAAAGCGATCGGAGTTTCCTTGGTTGCATGGGCAGTAACGATCAGCGCAACCCAAATGATCCCCATGGATTTCTGGGCGTCATTTCCTCCATGCCCCAAACTAAATGCTGAGGCAGAAAGCAACTGGATTTTTCGAAAATAGAAATCAACCTTTGCGGGAGTAGAATGTTGCGTAATGACAAGTACAATGGCGGAAATGATGAAAGAAATTAACATTCCCAGGACTGGAGCAATAACAATGAATGCCACAATTTTCAGGACCCCGCTAAAAACCACCACTCCAAACCCGGCTTTTGCAACAGCAGCTCCAACCAGGCCGCCTACCAGGGTGTGGGAAGAACTGGAAGGCAAACCCCACCACCATGTCACGAGATTCCAGATGATAGCTGCAATAAGTGCTGCGGCAATCACATTCAGGTTTATGACGTCAGGATCGACAACCCCTTTACCAATAGTATGGGCAACCTTCAGCTTAAAAACGAGAAAAGCGATAAAATTGAAAAATGCAGCCATCGCAACAGCAGTTGCCGGAGACAGCACTTTGGTAGAAACAATGGTGGCAATAGAGTTGGCAGAATCATGAAAACCATTAATGAAATCGAAGATGAGTGTAAGTGCAATAACGATGTATAAAAATTCCATAGGCTCTTTGGAGAATGAGAAAGGCAAAACTAAAACATTTTATTCTTTTATTGATTAACTGTTGATAACATTGCCGGGAAATTATCAATAAATTATTGATGCCGGACTTGCGGTTTGATCGGCCTGGCTAAGTGAGACACGTGGAAAGATAGTTTTGGAGGAATTTCCCGGTGATTGAATCCGGATTGTTGATAACATCTGTAACCTTGCCACAAACAACGACTTTCCCACCTTTATCACCTCCTTCAGGACCAAGATCGATCACCCAATCTGCCTGGGAAATGATCTGTAAGTCATGTTCTATCAGCAAAACAGTATGCCCACGATCTGCAAGTTGGTGGAAAATCTGCAGGAGATACTGAATGTCAACGAAATGGAGACCGGTTGAAGGTTCTTCGAAAATATACAAAATTTGCCCATTTCCTGCCTTCATCAATTCATTTGCCATTGTAAGGCGTTGCGCTTCACCACCCGACAATGTATCGAGTGGTTGCCCCAGTTGAAGATAACCCAATCCGACCTGTTCAAGCAAAGAGAAAGATTTCTTCAGGATTTCATGGTTATGGAAGAATATCAAAGCTTCTGATGTGCTCATTTCCAAAATGTCTGCAATATTTTTATCCTGGTAACGACATTTTAATATTTCTTCCTGGTATCTCTTTCCATGACAGGTTTCGCATATATTCCAAACATCCGGAAGAAAATCCATACTGATCCTGATCTTTCCCATACCGTTGCAGGTTTCACATTGTCCTTCCTTGTTTAAGTAGGAGAAATGATTTTTTCCCAGTTTTTTTTCTTTCGCAACTGCTGTCCTGGCGAATAGATCACGGATACGGTCAAAGATGTTTACAAAAGTGACAGGAGTTCCTGCAGTGTTGGAAAAGGATGATTTCTGTTCTGCGACAATAATTTTATCAAATCGGTCTAACCCTTCAATTGCTTTGCATCCTATGGGCTTATTTAGTAAATACGATGCATGCAACACATCAAGAAGCAAACTTGATTTTCCGCTCCCCGAAACGCCTGTAATAGCAATTATTCCATTGGAAGGAATATCCAGGTCAAATCCTTTCAGGTTATTGGCATAAGCATTTCTGATGCTGATTCCTTCTTTCAGTAAACGTTTCCCATCTGGTTTGTCGGGAGTCATTGCCAGGTAACGGCCAGTAACAGAAGCAGTGTTCATTTTTATTTCTTCCGGACTTCCCTGTGCAAGGACTCTTCCGCCTTTGTTTCCTGCACCTGGGCCAAGGTCTATTACGTGGTCTGCAGAAAGGATCACAGCGCGGTCATGCTCAACAATAACAATCGTATTCCCCTGTTGTCGTAAAAGCATGATCATTTTCATCAAACGGTTTACGTCAGAAGGGTGAAGTCCTATTGTTGGCTCGTCAAGAATATAGGTAATACCTGTAAGTCCGGTACCAAGCTGGCCGGCAAGTTTGATACGCTGGCCTTCTCCACCAGAAAGGGTAGAGGATTTCCTGTCAACCGATAAATAGGATAATCCCATTCCTGCAATAATAGCAAGTTTCTCAAGAATATTGTTCACAATAGGAGCTGCAATCGCTTTATTGGTGCGATCGCCTGTGTCAGCAATTACTTTTTCTAAAAATTTGATGGATTGACTGATTGGAAGTGCAGAAAGGGACGCAATATTAGTATCATTGATCATGAATGAAAGTGCATCTTTGCAAAGTCTGTCACCCTGACATTCCAGGCAAGTTTCCATCTGCATCAATGGGAGCATCTCTTTACCCCTGTGATCGGCGTGTTTCCGGTTGTATTCCTCATTTACAAGTCTTGCCAAACCTTGCCAGGTACCGGAAAAGCGATGTTCTCCGGTTCTCTCGCCCCGCTTATATTGCCAGGAGACTTCATAAATCTCTTCTCCGGTACCGTACATTGCAATATTTTGGTTTTCCAGAGAAAGATCATTCCAGGTGCAGGAAAAATCAACAGTGTGTTTCTCTCCGACAGCTTTCAGAGTGGCCACATGCTGTCCGAATGGATCTCCATAGAATTTTCCTGTCTTTGTCCCATTCATTGCTCCGTTTAGAAGTGACTTTTCGGGATGGGTTATCAGTTTTTCAGGATCACACACAGTGCAGCTCCCAAGCCCGTCACACACAGGACAAGCTCCGTGCTGGTGATTGAATGAAAAAAGCGAAGAATGAACATGATTCAAGCCCAGCTCTGACTTCCCGATGCGGGAATAGAGTAAACGGTAAAGATCATAAATACCGGTCATGGTTCCGATGGTGGACCGGGGATTATCACTTATAGCCCGCTGGTCAACAGCAAGTACTGGTGTCAATCCGGAAACCTCTGTAAAATCCGGTTTTTCTTTCATACCGATCTGGCTCCGGGCATAAGTTGAAAAACTATCCAGATACCGGTTTTTCCCTTCTGCAAAGATCGTATCAAAGGCCAGCGATGACTTCCCGCTACCGGAAACGCCTGTCAACACTGTGATTTGGTTATGAGGAATTGTTACCTCAATGTTTTGAAGGTTATGTGTAGTAATTCCGGTGAAATGGATAGCCCCCATCCCCCTTGGTGGGAGGGGGCAGGGGGTGGGGGCTATGTGGACGCAGTTACCTGATGAAAGAGCTGATGAATTTGAAAACCCATCGTGTTCGGTGAGGAATCTCGATTCATTAAAATATTCTTTCAATGCCATTCCTGTCCATGATTTTTCACTTTCCACTATTTGTTCAGGAGTTCCTGTTGCAATCAAAAAACCGCCTTCATCACCGCTTTCCGGCCCAAGGTCAACGATATGATCGGCAGCTGCAAGAAGTCCTAAATGGTGTTCAATAAGCACTACAGTGTTTCCTTGATCGACAAGGTTATTGAGTGCATAAAGCAGGTTATTGACATCAGCCTGATGCAATCCGGTGGTTGGTTCATCAAGAATGTATAAGGTGTGATCAGATCCTGGTTTTGCAAGTTCTGTTGCCAGTTTGATCCGCTGGGCTTCACCGCCGCTAAGGGTTGAAGATCGCTGTCCAAGCTTGAGATAGCCCAGCCCGAGGTCATCCATAGTGGTGAGAAATCTCAGGATTTTTGGCTGATCCCGGAAAAATTCTTTTGCTTCACTGATAAAGAGATCAAGAATCCCGTTGATATTCTTTCCTTGATAGGCCACTGCAAGCGTGTCATTGTCAAACCTGAAACCTTCGCATTTCTCACAAACGATTTCCACATTTCCCATAAAATGCATTCCGATCTCCTGATAACCGGAACCTTCACACACTTCACAGCGGCCTCCTGAAGTATTAAAGGAAAATCTCCCTTTGTCATAGCCTCTTTTTTTGGCCAATGGCTGGTTTGCAAATAAATCGCGTACATGATCAAATAAACCGGTGTAAGTTGCCGGGTTACTTCTTGGTGTGCGGCCAATAGGCGACTGGTCGATAGAGATTATTTTCCTGATTGGTTCCCATCCGGTTATGGAACCAAACGGGCCGGGAGTTTCTTTCGTGTCATGAATTCTTTGCCGGAGAAAATTCCCAAGCACAAACTGCACCAACGTGGATTTCCCTGCACCGGAAACCCCGCTCACGGCATTCAATGCTTTCAGTTTGAATGAAACATTTATGTTTTTAAGATTATGTGCCGAAGCACCCTGAACTTCCAGTAATCCTTCCCCATTTCTTCGCCGGGCTGGAATTTCAATCTTTTCAAATCCTTTTAAATAGGATAATGTGCGGCTTTTACGGATCTCTGCATAAGATAATTCAGGGATCTTTGCTACCGCGATATTTTGAAGTACTTCACCGCCGTGGATCCCGGCACCTGGTCCGATATCGATCAGCCAATCTGCGGAATGAATGAATGCTTCTTCATGTTCCACAACGATCACGGTATTTCCCTGGTCTCTCAGTTCCTTCAGAACAGTCAAAACCTTTTGCGTATCACGTGGATGCAGTCCAATTGAAGGTTCGTCAAACAGGTACAGAATGTTTCTTAAACCTGTACCGGTTTGCACGGCAAGGCGCAAACGCTGCGATTCCCCTCCGGATAAAGTCCCCGCTTCCCGGTTCAGTGAGAGGTAACCCAATCCAAGCTCCCGGATGATTTTGATTTCTTTCGCTATCGAATCAACAATAGGTTTTGCCGTTGATACTGCACCGGGTCGAAGGTTAATGTTGCTGAGAACATTTCCTAGATGGTCCATCTGAAGCGCAGATAAATCTGCAATATTAAAACCATCAACACGGATAGAAAGTGCTTTGTCATTCAGCCGGGAACCATTGCAAACCCTGCAGATTCCTGAACGTACGAAGCGGAGGATATTTCTATTCCGGTCGCGTTGAAGGATTTCTTCCATGATCGGGATGATCCCTTTGTAGAAACCCATTTCCCGCGGTTTAGCCGTGATACCACTCCATCGCATACGTGATTCCAGGGTATGCTTACCAAATGGGATCTCGGTTTTATCACTTCCGTAAAGAACAATCTTTTTCTGTTCTGCAGTAAGATCTTTCCAGGGAATGTCGACATTAAAACCTTCCGCATTACAGACCTGGTTCAGCACATCCATAGTTACCTGCGAATAGATGATATATCCGTTCGGTGCTGTGATCACGAGTGCTCTTTCGCGAATCGACTTAGAAGCTTCAGCAACCAGCAATTCAGGATCGAGCCGGTCTTCGATACCAAGTCCCTTACAACCCGGGCAGGCTCCTGAAGGGGAATTGAATGAAAATAAACTACGGTCTGTTCTAAATGGTGCATCAGAAGCGAATTCCCCGCAACGGGCAAAGAGCAAACGCAGGTAATCGTAAATTCCTGTGAGCGTACCAACGGTGGAACGGGGATTTTTGGAGATGGAATACTGATTTATCGCGATGGAAGGAGATAATCCTTCAATCACTTCAACATCCGGGCGTTTGAGCTTTCCAAGAAACTGGTGTGCATGGGTAGAGAATGAACCAAGGTAATGGTTTTCGGCAGCCTTGTTTAAGACATCAAATACGAGGGAAGATTTGCCGGAGCCGGAAACACCGGTTACAACGATCAATTTGTTTTTTGGGATATCAAGACTGACTGAACGAAGGTTGTTCTCTTTAGCGTTGCGAATTGTAATAAAATCGTTCCCGGGCATTTTCAGAGGTTGTGCTTGTCGGTTATTGGCTTTTGCCTGTATTTTGGGATGTAAATTTACTTCTTTACCAACTTCGTTATTTCTGTCATATCGTTACTTGTAAGTTTTTATGGTTCATCACAATAATCCGTACCTGTATAAAGTGAAAACATTAACCACAATAGGCACACTAAGTCTCATTAGGGTCCTTTTGGTACTCTGGAAAATAATTCATTCCCATTGTTTTGTGTCTTTTTTAACAAATACCTCTGTGTTATCCTAAATGGTGCATAAACTAAAAAGATCAACAATGTATAAATTCTATTGTGACCTATTGTGCCTATTGTGGTGAAAAAGAATTGTAACAAAAAGTACGCATTGTTGCGATGAGCCGTTTTTGTTATAAGGATAATTGTGTCCCTGATCATTTAAGCCACTTGCTGCCATTGAGCATTTCCAAGGCAATAGAAGCAGGCCAAAATTGTTGTAAGGTAAATTTGTTTTTTCATAAATTCTCCATATTGATGTTAATAGCCTGGTTACTTTTTTGCTTTTGCGGCATTTCTGCCAACTCACCACTTTTGGTAAGCACACTCCCGGTTGGTTTTGTTGCGGTTGCAAGCTCGTTGACCACAAGGTTTTATTTCATTATTTCATCAAAATCAGTTATGATGGCTCGAAATAGCTTTTCCCCATTTTCTCCTAAATCTTGGTTTATCAATCCAAGATCTTTCCTCATTTCAATCATAATTTTACTTAGTTTAGTAAATAGGACTTTTAAATCCAATGTTACTTTCTGCGAATTCGTAGCATACAAATATTGAAAATAATCTGAAAATGAGTTTATTACTCCGGGTGATGCGTACAATATATATTTTTTATAAAACTCATAAAGTTTTTTGACAATCTCTTCGTCTGGTTGTTTGATTTCTGTTTTCGCTTCGCTAAATATTTCCATTATCAGATTGACAAAATGTTGGTATAATTCTCTTCGCTCTTTTGTTACTTCACTTTTTATTAATTTATTATTCTCAATATTTTGTTTGATAAGATAGCCTATTCCTGCGCCCAGCAGAGGAAAAACTATTGTTACCAGAGGGATAATAATTCCTGATTGTTCCATAAATGTAAATATTTGAATCCTTTTAATCTTTGCATGGGTTAATTCCCCGTGGCTTGCTACGCATTTATTCTTTGAGAATGCAGGAATTCAGGATTATATTTTGTTTTTTTTCTATATTCTGAAATCTGAATCCTGGTACCCTGTTGCTTGCTGCGGAGTAGCATACTCGATTAGGCTCATGCCGGGCTATTTCCATATCACTTTTTTTAATGGTGTTTCGTTTAATTTTTTCCCCAGTTTGTCTTTCAGATTATATATGTCATTTTCATCTGTACTTACGAAAAAGAACTGTGGATTTCCTTTACATAGTTTTTTATACTCTTTTTCTTTGATATCTCTTTTAGCATTATAAACTTCCTCATCCATTCCAAAATGCTCTAAGATGATGGCATTCCCTTTCAAATCATCAATAACAAAGTCAGGTCGTATTTCCTTATCTAGTGTCATTAATGGTTCATATTGAAAATTAATACCATTAGCCGTTAGGAAATAGCAAATTAGTAATTCGCTTTTTGACTTAACTTTCTGTGAATTAAAATAATACTTCCCTTCAAACATTTCTTGAAATTCAACTTCTTTTTTACTTTTCAGGTGCTCAATACTTGGCAGTTTCTTTTTTTCGTCAAATTTTTCTTGCCAATGGTCTTTGGACAATGTGTGACCATCTGGAACTTCCTTATTACAAATTTCACAGTGAGGTTTTTGCTTTTCTTTTTCAGTACAATCCCAGCATAATGGGAACCAAGTCTTTTTTGTCTTGCCACACTTTGGGCAAATTGATTTATCCATATCGTTTTTTTTGTTTCAGTTTTGCTTCATGGCTTGTGCCTAACGCCCCGCCGGCAGCCGCATGTGCAGGCGATAGCAGGTCATATTTTCGATTTCCGTTTCCATGTTTAGTAGCCCCAACCTGTCTCCGAACCACGACTCCCCGCATTGCTCGGCTGCCGGCTCGTGTGTGCCCTGCATGAACATCATACAGCGCACACTTGTTGTAAGCTGTGGAAAAAGATCAAAAATACAAATCTTTTTCGACAGCCAAAAAACGAGTGTGTGACTTTCCAGAGGGGGATAAACGATATAAGAGCCATAATTATCTGGGTAAGCAACAAAACCGGGAAGTCAGGTGAGGTCACAGTAGTAACGGAAACGAGCCGGCAAAATACAAGGATTGTCGGGGGTCTCACCAAAGTAGCGAAGGACTGAACATGAAGTCGTCCCCAATTCAATTAGGAGGTTTAACTTCGAGTTTACTAACTTTATTTTGGAAGGAACAAGTTCAACCGGTGGAAAGAGCGGTTGAACCATGCTTGATGAACCGCCGTGTACGTGACCTTTATGCGCGGTGTTGTTAGATGCTCTCCCCATCTGCGATGCTGGCGGGGCAGCCTAATCGATTAGCTGCTATTCATTTTTTACTTTTTCTTGATGATTTAGCTTTTTTGTTAAAATCTAATGAAAGGTTTATAAAATATTCAAAATCATTTTGAGAATGCAATCCAGTTTCATCTATCATTATAAATCCTTTCATTGGTTTTTTTGTAAAATCCATGGTTCGGCAACCATATTTTTCAACTGCTTGTTCATGCACATTAGGATCAACACGGCACATCATTTCGTCTTTGACAATCCCAATGCACATTTTCCCATTATACATAAAAATTAATCCTCCCATCATTTCTTTTTCTTCAATATTTGGAAGATCCGCTAACCGATAACGTATTCTATTTGCTAAATCATTATTGTATGGCATAGGAACTACATTTTGTTTATTGAGTTTTATGAATTGCAGCTGACGCCCAGCAAGCAGCCGACTGGCGTATTTAATATGTTTTATGTTTTCTTCTTGTCTCTCACTTTGCAGAACCGATTAATGTCTGCCCTCGTTTTTTCCAGCTTCAGGCTGCCGGCATGTTGCTCTAAATCCCGTTCCGGGATAAACCGGGAACGGGATAGCTTTTTGAGGCAAAGATTAGGATAAAGGTAAAATAATAAAACCTCTATACTATGGAAAATGCAACAACTAAATTATGAAAAAAACATCCACCATCATTGAACAGGCCTGTCATGAGATTCATGGCCTTAATAAAAATAACCATCGAGCGGTTTGATCCGGTTAGAGGTCCACCTGTATTCGTTAACAGATCGCAAACTGCAATAAGAAAATAGCAGTAAATTTTAAATGTTCAGAAAATAAACCTGAAATTATATTGTTTAATAATGCCCGTAATGATTGCAAATCGTAAAAATTCGGTGGTGCTATTTTTCATTTCAATAAACCTTACCATAAGTTCCGGATAATATCTTCCGGATTCACCTTCCTCTGAGTAACTCAATTTGTTTTAAAATCCATAACGAACAAACTGCTTGGACGTGCGGAACGGGATTCCGTGCAACGTGGCTAAATGTTAAGTGCTGAAAAGC
>CAIWTA010000260.1 GCA_903915465.1 uncultured Bacteroidales bacterium
AGATCGACAAAGATAAGGGCCACAAGTTCGGGTTCCTGTGCAAACAGGGTTCGCCAATGGCCTTTTACGAAGGCTTACTGGTGATGGATCCCAATCCGCCGGTAATTTAAATAAGAAGCGTTGTAGCTGTTTTCATAAGTAGGTTAGTTGAAAGCCTGTCGGAGCGATCTGGCAGGCTTTTTTACTGTTGCCCGATTTAAGAATTGATATTATTGTAATTTTACCTATTACAAAAATAACCACAGTCAGTTAAGTTTGTTCAATCGTCATGCCCAATAATAAGTGCGCTAATCCTAAATATTGACAGTAAAATGACAATGCCTAAATTTTTGATAGTTAAACATGTAAAGACTGCAAGACAGACCTATTCTGACGACTGGGCGAAATCTTCAAAAACGTATAAAGAGAATGGATTTTATAATTGGTGTTTAAATTCAATAAAAGGAAAATTACGAATATTAGAGATAGGATGCGGTGTTGGCCATTCTACAATAGAAATAGTAAGAGATAATCATATTGTTGTTTCTATCGAAGAAAATCCATATATGTTAGATTCTGCAGAGAAAAATTTAACTGATTCAAAAGTTGACTTTAAAAGCATTAGAAGAGAAAATTTTGTTACAACAAATTTTTGTTACCACGTTGACTATGCAGACATTAACGACTCAATTGATGCTTCGACTAATGTTTTGATCGAGGGGAACATACTTACAGATAAGAAACTGCAAGAATGGCTCATGAAAAATCCGCCATTTGATGCAGTTATTTGCTGGTTTATGGGTGTTCAAAGTGCAATTGTGGAAAACGATGATATTCAAAGAGACTTTGATTTATTTAAATATGAACCAATGAGATATAGACAATGTGTTCATATGACTCTTTTCAAAATTGGACATATAGTTTTAAAACCTGGAGGTTTGATAAATTTAATTGATAGAACTCAACTTTTTGAAAGTGATCAACAAAAAGCGACAACATTAGAAACATTTAGAGAAGCGTTTGGTGTTCTAGGCACATCGATAGATTTATGCTATATTGACCAAAAAGAAATTGATGATCCAACAAAAATACGTGGTGTTTCAATTAAAATGACACAGAATAATAAAGTTGTTGGATCGAGACCAAATATGAGATTTGCAATTACATCTATGATTGGGGTAAAAAAATAACTGGGCATAACCAAAAATATATCACAATTGCGGTTTCCGTGGTATGCGAGCAGCGGTTTTCCGAACAAACATTAGTGGTACGCGGACATGACAACGCCCGCAAATCCGCAACTGCATATATTTCCATACGTTAGGATTAATTAAAGTTAAAAATGCTTGCTAAATACTTAGCAAGCATTTTTTATGTCCTTTAATTGCTGCAATTGCAGCGATATCTTCGCTGCATGAACAATGAAATTCTTTTTTGGATGAAGGCTGACCAGGATTACCTAACCGGTCTTGCCCTCTTTGAACGCTACACCCACAATACTAAAATCGGCAGAATGCTGCGCATTGGGGGAGCAACCGTGAAAAACCGGTTGACTCTTTCGTATGAACTTAGCAAAATTGCCAAGCATTTGGCGGCCTCTGAGAAAATTACTGCTTTAGTGACACATCAGGCATTGCCGGTAACTTCAAAACCAGAGCAGCCAATGCCAACGGAGGTTACTACTATTGACAGACTTCGATCAGAGCAGAAAATGTGCTACAAAATGCTCGATAACCTTCATGCTGTTCTTCCATACCGTGAAATTCAGGAGCGAAAAGAAATTGCTTTTCGAATACTGGACATCGATGACCAACTCAAGGAGATCACTGAAAGGATAGCCCATTATGAGACAAATGGTGTGATCCCCCCGGCGCCGGTCAATGATGAACCCAAGAAGGTTTCTGAAATGAGTGAAGCTGAACTGATCATCCGGCAGAATAACGTTCGTACCTATATCGCCAGGTACAAACGCCTGGTGGCTGATTCAAAGAAACTCAAAACATTGCCCAGGAACCAGGAGTTGTTGGATAAGTTCCAACTTGAACTGGATGAAATA
>CAIWTA010000261.1 GCA_903915465.1 uncultured Bacteroidales bacterium
CCCGGATCAATCCGAAGTGTATCATACCCCGTATTTTGAGGATTGGCCCTAAACATAAAACATGGAACCTTTCGGTTGACGCTATCGATTTTAAAGAAATTTCGCAGCAAAGAGTATTCCGGATTTTTGACGGGATAGTTCACATTCTGATCCATATACCGTGAAGGAGTAAACCCGGAAAACAGCATATTGCCTCCGTTCTGAAAGAAATTGTATATGTTGTTTGCAATGGTATCGGTGAGCACTTCAAAATTCGGGGAATTAAGTAACCATAGCACATTCTGGTGGCGGGATAACGTTCCGATATCAAGTGGGTTCGTGAGGTTCTGGTCAAACCATGTGTATGGTATAGTATCCAGAACAGAATGATAGTAGTTCCTGATGCTGTCCGGGGTTGTTTCAACACCTCTCATACAGGCCACAACCAGAAGAGAGTCGGTAAAGGCAAAGCGAGACCCCCAGACAATTTGGGAAGGGAAGCTTTCCTGTAAAGAATCGTTTACGCTCCTGACCAAATAGAAATATTGTGTCCCGGGAGCAGGTGTAAGATCCGAATAAGAGGAATCTGCTATTAGCCCGGTAGTATTGATCCTGATAAATTTGGTGGAACTATTTTCCGACCGGTAGATATTATACCCCTGAATCCTGGCGTTTTCAGTGGGTCTCCATTGAAGAGAAATGGCATCTTTTGAAGAACTGGCAGCAAGGCTTTGTGGAACGGGGCTGAGTTGCTGCTCCAGTAAAGTAGCGATTGCCCCTTTTGTGTTCTCCGCTAAATATTCTATGTTGCAATTACCAACAGTATCCGAGAGTTTGTGCCAATTTGGGCTGAAAACGATTTCTTCAAGAGAAGTAACGGGAAAGCCATACGCCCAGTAACTGTAAGAATCGGTTCCGCTGGGAATATTCGGTTGGGGTACGAAAACGTTCAGGTTCGTATACCGCTGAAAACAATCGGCTGCAAGCTCTCCGGCCCATTGAGAATAAAGATACCTGTATATCTTAACAGCCATAATGCTATCCGGATTATTGGCGATCATATCCATATTCAGCATATAACGGATATCCTCACCATTGGTTCTGGCTTTCTCCGCAAGGTATTGTGAACCATATAATCCAAGTTCTTCAGCGGCAAACAAGGAAAACCTGATAGTCGCTTCCGGTTGATAATTCATTTTCTTCATGACCCTTGCAACCTCGAAAGTTGCGGCAACAGCAGTACCGTTGTCATCAATTCCGGGAGCCGTCTGCATAGAATATTCAAAGCAGAAAGAATCATAATGCCCACCAATCACATAATTTTCATTGGGCGCGCTGGATCCTTCAAGGGTACAAACCACATCATACTGATAGGTAGAATCCTCAATTCCGCCATAACTCGCATGAAGAAAAAATGAATCTATCTTCACTTCCGTGTCTGAATAACCATACGATTTGAACTTTTGAACAAGCCAGTCGGCCACCTCCTTCCGGTTGTCGGCAAGTAAAAACCGTGTCCCCATATTCTGCAGGGATCGCAATGTTGCCCGGAGGCTGTCTGCGCTGACCTGGCTGATGCAGGCTGAAATATAGGGGTCAAGACCTTTCACTGAAGATTGCATGAACGCAGGACTTTCGGAATACCAGGTTCCTTTCAGCGGCATTTCCGGTCTCTTTTCTACTATCTGTGCATTGAGAGAAGAGCCAATTACAAGCAGGACAATCCAAAATAAACCATAAAAAACAAAATAGATCTTTTTCATAAGGTAACCTTTTTAGAAAAACCAAATATAGATTAATGAACTACCCCACAACAAACGGGGTATCAAAATTCAGATTTCAGAATGCAGAAAAAAAACAAAATATAATTTTGAATTCCTGCATTCTCAAAGAATAAATACGCAGCAAACTGCGGGAAATTGACCCAAAAAGAATTTAAAAGTAGCAAATTGTTAACCCAATTTAAAAAAAATTCGATATACTCATAAATACTATCGTTATCCTGCTGATTTTACAAGAAATCTTTGAACCCCGATTCGTTGTACATTTGTACTGTGATGAGCAAATTAAAATGAATTCCCTCCAGGCACTAAAAATATTTGAAACCCAGTTGCGGCTTATCCTTTCTTCCGATCAGCATCTTGAGGATAATGAAATAATCTGTAAGGCTTTCTCGCAGTTGATAGAACTTTTACCCCAGGAAAAAGATCCTGCCCTAATTCAAACCCAACTTGAGATTGCAGGAATCGCAGTAGTTGAGCTGAATCTGACCAGGGAACCTGTTATTGCTATTTTATTGAAAGTTCTGGTTGATAAAACAGTCCTCTTACAGGAACAGATAGAAGCCGATTATGGGAAACCGGTTTGGGAACTAATTTCGGGATTACAAAAGATCGAACGGCTCGATACTTCAAAATTTTCTTCCAATACGGAAAATTTTATCAAATTATTGCTGACGCTTTCTGAGGATATCCGGGTGATCCTGATCCATCTTGCCCAGCATCTTTATGAAATACGGCATATTGATGAATATCCGGCGGAAAAACAAAAACTGATTACCGGAGAAACGTCTCTTCTTTATATTCCTTTAACCCATCGGATCGGTCTTTACAGCATAAAAACCGAGTTGGAAGATCGTGTCTTTCGATTTTCAGAACCGGAAACATATGGGATGCTTGAGCAAAAGTTAATGGAAACACAGAAGGAACGTGACCATTATACCAATACATTCATCCTGCCTATCGAAAAATGCCTCAAAGAAAATGGCTTTGATTGTGAAATTAAAAGCAGGATAAAATCCATTCCTTCAATCCACAGGAAAATTCAAATGCAGAAAGTGGATTTCGAAAAGATATACGACCTTTTTGCCATCAGGATTATTCAGAACAACACGCTGGAAAATGAAAAGGCAGATTGCTGGAAAATTTATTCGCTTGTGACGGATATTTATCCGCCTAATCCCAGACGACTCCGCGACTGGATTTCTTACCCCAAATCAACGGGATACGAATCCCTGCATACTACAGTCATCGGACCTGAAGGGAAATGGGTAGAGATACAGATCAGGAACCGCCGAATGGATGAAATTGCCGAAAAAACCGTGGCAGCGCATTGGAAGTATAAAATGGATAACAAACCTGACGGAAAGACGGAGTTTTTTGCTTCCCTTCGTGAAATGTTGGAAAATCCGGTAATTGCGCCTTTCGCAAAGCCGGTCAGCAAAGAAAAAAAATCTCTCTATACCGATGAGATCTTTGTCTTCACACCAAAAGGTGATCTGAAAAAATTGAAAGCCGGATATACCGTTTTGGATTTTGCATACGAGATCCATTCATCCATTGGTTCGACCTGTACCGGGGCTATTCTGAATGGTGTTATGGTTCCATTGAAACATGTCCTTCAGAATGGTGATACTGTGAAAATCATCACTTCGAGAACACAAAAACCCAGCCATAACTGGCTTGACTTTGTAAAAAGCCCAAAGGTGATTACCCGTATCCGTCATGCACTGAAAATGGAGACATATAAGGACTCTGACGCAGGAAAGGAAATCATTAAAAACAAATTCAGTCAGATTGGGCTTGAATTCAACGATCTGATGGTACGACGGTTGGTGGATTACTTTGCCTGCGATAATCATTTAGAACTTTATCAACGATTCGGGGAAGGAAAGCTGGATCCGATGCGGATAAAAAAAGCTATCGCCGAAACCGCACCGGAATTGCACCAAGCCACTGCGGGCAAAGAGGAAAACTTCCCCGAAAGAATGTCAGAAGTAATGACCGGGAAACAGGATTTCATCATTATTGATAACCGGCTGAATTCTGTTCACTACCAATTTGCAAAATGCTGTAACCCGGTACCTGGTGATAAAATTTTTGCTTTCGTAAGTATTACACAAGGAATAAGAATTCATAAGACAAATTGCAGCAATGCACGGCAAATGATCACACGGTATCCTTACCGTATTCTTGAAGCACGTTGGAAAGAAATTGAAACAGAAAAGGCTTTTACAGCAAACCTTAGTCTCAGCGGGCAATTCAGTGAAGGCCTCTTAGATAAACTTACCCAATTTCTGGCGCATGATATGAAAACGGAGATACGGTCTTCCAAATTATCCAAACAACCGGGAAATACATATCATTGTAACCTTGGAATAATGGTCAGAGGTAAAACACATCTCGACGAAGTGGTGAACAGGCTGAGAAAGATGAAAGAAGTAGACCGGGTGAAAAGACTGGGATAATTATTTCTTTACCTCCGTTGAATTGTTAGGTTTATTCACTATTTTTACTGTTATGATAAAAATAATGATTGCGGATGATAATCCGGTAATCCTTCTCACCATTCGAAGACTTTTATCCTCCCAGCCAGATTTCCAGCTTGTGTGCGAAGCATCTGGCGGGCTTCAGGCACTTGATATGGTTCGTGACAACGAACTTGATATTGTTGTTCTTGATGTAAATATGCCTGATATGCACGGACTGGAAGTGCTGATCTATCTGCGCAAAAACTATCCGACTCTTCCTGTTCTGATGCTGAGCGGATTTTCGGATTCTAATTATTCCACAAAATGTTTGAAGGAAGGCGCTGCAGGCTTTATCGGAAAAGAAGATGCAACAGAGTTACTGGCAAAAACCATCCGGAAGGTAATAAATGGCTGATCTTCTCCTTGTTTTTCCCCCTGCTGACGAATTGCTGACTTTTGCCTGCAAGCGCTGCAAACACGCTCCAGCCCGAATATTGAATAAAAGGCCAAACCAGTACATCATATAATGGATCAGCTTGATTGACAGCTTCAAATAAAAAAATTAATACTTGTATGAAATGTTGTTTTAATATCTATATTTGCACCAATCTTCAGTTGGATCTATCTTTGATGCCAAGGTATGCCCGTTGATCATATTTGGGATACCTTTACTTCTAAGACCGCCGGTGAATTTATAGTATCTTTGCTTGGTTTACTTGTGAACGTTCATCATGATAATATGATACCCAGGAAGAGAAAGTCAATCAGACGTTTGAGTTATATGTGTCGGGAATTTTTTAATTTTGCTCTTGTACTATCAGCCGGAGCAAATGTTACTTTGATATAAGCAAAAGCATTATTTTTGAAACTTACATCACTCGAATCTAAATATTAACCCATAAACAAAAACCAAAATGAGAAAATTGTTCAAACACATGTCCAAAGCCGCTCTGTTACTTTTGGTAACATTGGCTTTTTTACAGGTGAATGCCCAACGAAGGTATTCTCCTGTAGCATTATCGGATTATCAGTATACCATTAAAAATGATGTCCAGACATCCGACCGAACCTATGAATTTGACTTGCGTCTCAAAGATCCTGACGCAACTCTGCCTTTTGAACTCTCGATCATCCAGGCAGGTGTCCTTGTCAACAGTGCCATTATCAATGGTGGGACGATCACAGTGACTCTTGTACCAAACTCTTCCCAGCTTGTTCCTGGTATGCGGCCAACTGCTGCCCCCATTTGGGTAACTGGTACACCCAATGGCTGCCTTAAGATTACGCCAAAATCTGGCCTCGGTTGTGGTAATGGAACCATTATCACGGTGGGGGACACTGGAACCAGGCATTGCCGGGTCATAATTACAAATACGCAACCTTTTGCCCAGGCACAGGCCAATCTTGCTTTCAATTTTACTATTTCTCCTTATCCTACCAAAGTTTTCCAATACTTCGGTACCCCATGTGTTAGTAATACGCTGATTATGGATGCAACCAACTGCTTTAGCCTGGCTGTCAACCCTATCCTGAATGCCCCTCCGGTTGTTGTCACATCTGCAGCAACTTTGGTTACCACAACATCAGCACAATTGAATGGTTCGATAAGTGCAAACGCAACAACAACTACTCCTGTGTTTGAATATGGATTAACCACCGCATATGAGTTAGGCACTATCGGAGGAATACCAGTTCCTGTAACAGGAACTGCCCCTACTACAGTATCTGGTGCACTTTCCGGTTTAATCCCCTGTACTACGTATTATTACCGCCTGAAAGGTAATTACGTAACTACTTATTCCACTTCAGGAACCGTTTATGGTTTGGGGCTTTCATTTACAACCGGATGCCTGCCTCCGACTGTTGTAACAACTGCTGCTTCAGTTATTCTCACAAACGGGGCTACGCTTAATGGAACGGTAAATGCCAATAGTGTATCTACCATTGTAACTTTCGAATGGGGCGAAACTACAGATTATTTTGGGGGCTCTGTTACAGCAGATCAGTCTCCAGTAACAGGCACCAGCATTACGAATTGTTCTTATGTCTTATCAGGTTTAGTACCAGCCAAATTTTACCATTTCAGGATTAAAGGGGTGAGTGCAAGTGGTACATCCTATGGTGATGATATGACCTTTACTACTGATGCATCTGTTCCGGTTCTTTCTACAGTTATTACTGTTGCCGCTACAAATGTCGTTCCAACATCAGCCAGGCTTAATGGTACTGTCAATGCCAACGGAACAGCTACAACTGTAACTTTCGAGTGGGGTCTTTCAGGTACTCCGCCATATGACCACATTGGAAGAGCAGCCACTCCTCCCCTTGTATCAGGAACAACAGATTTTTCTGTTCTTGTTAACCTCACAGGGGAGTTGTCGCCCAGCACAGTTTACCATTTCCGTTGTGTTGGCCATAATGCCGCCGGATGGACATACGGAGACGATATGCAATTTACTACTCCTGCTATTACACTACCTACTGTAATAACAACTGCAGCAACAGCTTTGTTACCCGCCGGCGCCACACTTAACGGGATAGTAACTGCCAATGGAGCTTCAACAGCAGTTACTTTCGATTGGGGTCTTACAACAACTTATCTCCACGTAGGAATAGCAGGCACTCCATCTCCAGTAACGGGGATGACACCAACCAATGTTTCTTTGCCACTCTCAGGCTTGGATCCAAGCACATGCTACCACTTCCGTTGCGTAGGTGTGAATTCAAGCGGAACTACTTATGGGGATGACCTGACCTTCTGTACGCCTTGTCCTCCTGCTGGTCAGGCAGGCCCGATCACCGGACCTACCCAGGTTTGCCAGGGTGGTTGTTACGTTTATACCGTTACAATTCCTTATGCAACTGGTTATGTTTGGATTGTTCCTGTGGGTGGTACAATTACCAGCGGAGCAAATACCAACTCTATCACTGTGTGCTATGCTGCCAACGCAGTTTCTGGTTATGTTTATGTTTATGGTACCTCTACCTGCGGAAGCGGTTCTCCCTCATTCCTGGGAGTTGCCATGAATCCGCCAGCCAATCCTACCATTACAGGACCTGCTTCAGTTTGTGTAAACTCCTGTGTAAATGTTTATACGACGCAGTCAGGTATGACTAATTATAACTGGGTAGTTTCTCCTCCCGGTAGCTTTACTATTACTTCTGGAGGAACCACTTCCAGCTCCTCGATAACGGTTTGCTGGAATACCGTTGGTGCCAAGACAGTTTCTGTAATCTACACTAATGCCAATGGTTGCTCAAGTCTTGCTCCTTTTGTTTATAATGTAACTGTTAATCCATTACCGGTTCCGACTATTACCGGCCCGACACCGGCTTGCACGAATTACCCGACTGTTTACTCTACAGAGGCCGGCATGACAGGTTACGTCTGGTCAATCACTGCTGGCAGTGGTACTATCACTGGCCAGGGCACAAATTCTATTACTGTTACCTGGACTGCTACTGGTCTAAAAACAGTTTGTGTTAACTATATTAATGCCAATGGCTGTACTGCAGCTGCTCCAGTTTGTAAAAACGTTATGGTTAACGCAGGCGCTGCTCCTACTATTACGGGTATGACCACCGTTTGTATGAATTCAGGTTATATTACTTATACCACAGAACCAGGGATGACCGGATATCTATGGACAATTTCGGGTACTCCAGCCAATGTAATCAGCTACGGTTTGGGCACGAATTCAATCATGGTTTCATGGGGTGCTTCGGGAGCTCAATGGGTTAAAGTAAACTACACCAATGCAAATGGTTGTGCTGCTTATACAGTTACACAACTTAACGTGACGGTTAATCCGATTCCGGCTGCTGCAGGTGATATCTCAGGAACTCCTGATGTTTGCGGATGTGAAACCGGTGTTGTCTTCTCAGTAGATCCGATCCAGGATGCATCAACCTATGTTTGGACACTTCCGGCCGGCGCTTCCATCGTTTCAGGGGCAGGAACCAATACTATCACAGTGAATTTCGCTTGCGAAGCTGCATCCGGTGATATTACGGTATACGGTAATAATGTCTGCGGAAATGGCACTGCTTCACCTGCATATACGATCGTAGTTACTCCAAAACCTGCTACACCTGTTATCACTGAAGATTTAGGTATTCTTACCAGCAGTGCCACAACAGGTAATCAATGGTATTTTAATGGTTCCTTGATCCCCAATGCAACTGATCAGGTATATGATGCCATTGCAACTGGTAATGGTGATTACTATGTTATTGTAACTATCAACGGTTGTTCTTCAGATCAATCAAACATTGTTAATATTACCAATATTGGCGTGAACGATTTGACCAATGGAACTTTCAGCATCTATCCTATTCCAAACGAAGGGCGCTTTACGGTTTCCATTGTCAGCCCTTCACAGGAAACCTTCACCATCAGCGTATATAACAATATAGGTATGAAGGTGTATGAGGTACACAATATCGTGGTAAACGGAACACTTGATAAGGTTATCGACCTTAAACCGATAGCACCGGGAATCTACTCAGTTGTTCTGCAAAGCAGCAAAATTCATGTAGAAAAGAAGATTCTCATAAACAAATAGGATCTCATACGTTAACTTAAAAGATAATGGAATAACATATTTATTATCTACAGTTAATAACAATACAAGAGGCCGTCCAAATGGGCGGCTTCTTTTTTTGGCAGTAACTCTTCCTTGAATCAGACTCTTTTTGGGGTAAATTGGAATTCTTTCATTCTGCATCTCCAAGCAATGTCCAGACTTCTCCAGGCTATGTCAATGATATGTCCAAGGTCTCCGTCTGCTTTGATTCAATAAGGATTCGATAAGGATTCGATAAGGTGTATGCTTCTATTAGCTATTCTCCTTAAAAAAGTCTTTTTCGTAATGGCACATCAAATAGCGAAATAACTTGTCTCCTGCAACTTAAAAAATTTACTGCCGCCAGAACAGCTAATATGGTGGAAAAGTTAATAAATAATCGTAACTTTGCAATGAAAATTAAATCTTAAGCAAAATTTGCACATCATATAAAATTAATTATATTTGTTTTTTAATTCATATATTCGTCAATGATATTAACTGAAAAAATAAGCAATCATGTAATATGTCCGAATCCGGAATTGCCGTCCGTTTTTGTTACATCCAGTTATGTTGTTGATTTATTGACAGTAAACAATTTTATTTGGAATCATTACAATAACGGTGTCCGTTTCTGGAACAGTATTTTGAAAGCCTTAATCATGTCATTTAGCTAACATCCTATGATTCAACCTTTTCGATGTTTGGCTCGTTTTTTGCTTATGTATGTCTTGCTTAGTTGCGCTTATTAATTAATTTAAATATAAAACCCACTAAAACTATTATGAACATGAAAACGAATTTACTTTTTAAATTGTCATTGATTTTCCTATTTGGAACGTACAGTGTTTTTGCCGGTAATTTTAAGGCTGACCCCATTCATACTTGGACTGGGAACGTCAGCTCTAACTGGAATGATTTTAAAAACTGGGATCCAGAAGTGATTCCTTCATCCTCCGACAACGTATTAATCCCAACAAGCACGCCACATGATCCGATTCTTGAGTCGTGCAACGCAACGATTTGTAACAGCATGATTCTTGAATTTGACGGCTTTAAAACAACGAATTCCTCCCGCGGGGGTCTTACAATTTCCGGTGGTGAGGTTGTTGTAGATGGTTCTTTAACTATTAAAGCAGGTGCAACAATGACTATTGGTGACGATGGAGCCCTTACCGTAAATGGTAATACTAAAATAATTTCTAGTGGCGGCCTTGTTATAGAAAGCGGCGGATCTCTTATTACAAATGGATCTATCACGGGTTCAGCTATAGTAAGAAGAATTATCGCAAATGATGGTTTCTGGCATTTCCTTTCTTCACCGGTAGGCTACCAACCAATTTGTAATGGCGTCTTCGCTCCACTGGAAGTCAATTTTGGAACAACCCCGATTACTAGCTGGGATTTCTACAAATGGTTAACAAATTGCCCTACTCCTCCAGAACCTGCTGAGCGTTGGAGAAACCTGAGAACTGAATCACAAGGTGTAAATTATACTGATTTTGGCGCAATTCCGAATTTTGAAGTAAAAAAAGGTTATATGGTTTCTTATGCTCTTGGATTTCTTACAACAAAGGTTTTTTCTGGAAATCCAAACACCGGCGATGAAACCTATTCATTTTTGGATGTAACCTCTGATTGTTCATGGGAACTTGCAGGAAATCCTTACCCTTCCGCTTTTGATTGGAATCAGGTTTCAAACAAAGAAAACCTTACCAATGGTTACTATTATGTCTGGAATGATGCAAAGAGTGGTGGCGCAGGGTACGAGGCATACTTAGATGTTCTGAACAAAACATCAGGGGTTAATGGCAATATACCATCTATGCAGGGATTCTTTGTAAAAATCGACCCGGCTAAATCTAAACAAATTGTCGTGCCTAATTCCTCCAGGGTTCACGACCTAAACCTCTGGTTAAAAAATTCAGAAAGTCTCAGTGTAAACAAATTATTGATAAAATTGAGCAATGGCTCAAATTGGGATGAATCCACTATTATATTTGGATCCAATGGCACCGTTGGCAAAGACTGGTATGATGCAGAGAAAATACTCAGCTTAGACAAAAATATTCCCCAGGTCTATACAATCGTTGATAATGATCAAAAAACCCTTATCAATTCTTTACCTTATACCAATGATGCCATTACTGTCCCTGTTGGGTTTGTAGCTCCTGCTACTGGCGATTATAGCTTAACGATCTCTGGTATCGAAAGTTTTGCTTCGTTAAACCTGGTTCTTGAAGATTTAAAAGAGAATACGACACAGAATCTCGTTCAAAATAGTACTTATCATTTCACAGCCAAAGGAAATGAAGATGCTGGCCGCTTCCTCTTGCATTTTGCAGGATCGATTGGTATGAGTGAAAAGAACAACAGCACAATCAATATCTTCTCCAATGAGAAGACTGTTTACATTACTTGCGCTGCTGGTTCGCATAATGCACAGCTTACTGTGAGCAACCTGTTAGGACAGGAAATCTTAACCCAAAAGCTGAATGATCAAACGATGAACCAGGTTCAGGTAAATGCTCTGAAAGGTTATTACATTGTAAAGGTTCAAAACGAATCCTCTGTGAAAACAGCCAAGGTTTACATTAATTAATCAAACTATTAATAATTTAAAAAATATAAAACAATGAAAAAACAATTCAGATTATTAATGGTTCTGGCTGCGTTCTTTACCTTGGTTATGGTATTACCGGCCAGCGGACAAGCTCCTCCTCCTCCTGCTCATAACCAGAACGGGAACCAACCTGGTGGTGGCGCAACAGGATGTCCGCTCGATCGTACACAGGGTATCTTAATGGCACTGGTATTAAGCCTTGGATATGCTGGCTTCGCATTGTATCAAAGGGATAAAAAAGAAGTTGTAAAATAACAAATAAAAATTCTTTTTATTAAACCTCAGGTTGGTATCACCCAGCCTGGGGTTTTTTCTTTTAGCTCAAATTCACAGCAATAGCCCAATGTTAAGAAAATAATGAACTACTCCGCGGCAAGCAACCGGGTATCAGAATGCAGAATACAGAAAAAAAACAAAATATGATTCTGCATTCCTGTATTCTCAAAAAAAATTAGTCCCTTTTGGTTTTATCAAAATAGGCCCGTATTACGCTCATTTCAAAATTATATTTATCTGTTAATCTGACACTTATTATCTAGAATATGATGCTAAAACAGGCATTTGTTAGGTGTCCGTAACCGGATAGGCTGTCCGGTTTTAATACAATTCACTTTCGATTGATTTTCAAGCAATAAAGCAGGCTATTAACAACCATTATATATTGTATGTCCGCATTTAACACACATATACATGCATCGCGTTTGCTAAAAATCGTGTATGTGCCTTTTATCCAATTACTTGTGACTATGGCTCGGTATTTGCATATAATCCTTTTCCGGTTCTATAGCCCGCTGTTAATAGTAGGACCCCTCAGTCTGTACAATTTATAATAATAAATAATTGATCTCGATTTACTCCGCCTCGAAATTCAAGCAAGCAGCCTGTGAAGTTGCATTTGTTGCTAGTCAGCAAAAAAATCGCAGGAAGGCAAAGGATTGTCCAACCCATTCCATGATTATGCATTATGAATTATAAACAAATTAAGTATAAACCAAAAACAAATGTCATGAAAAAATTATTTACTCTCCTCATTGCATTATTTACATTTTGTACTATTGCTTTTTCTGCAAACAATTATAACGTTAAGTTATATAGTGCAACAGCCACCAGCGTGGGCGGTATTGCTACCAGCACGGAACATTTCATTGGCACAGGTGCCTGGAAAAACAACCAGGCAATTAGCAAGATGGAACTCTATCTTCCTTTGACCTCTTTAGGTTCTTTTACCATTGATGATATCTTCTCTCTGTCTTTTACGACTAAAAAAGTGCTGCCAGCCGGTTCAAACCTGGATTTTTACTGGACCACTTACACAAGCGGAACTAAATATGAATGGTATCAAGAGCGTCTTATTTCCGAACCAATATATTACAATGGGTACAACGCACCATATAATGTCTGGAATACTTACCAGACAGCACCAGGAACTAATCAGATGACATTTTATGATACACACTACGGATCTCAGGGTTGGTACAATGCTGCAACACTGGCTGATCTGAAGGCAGGACCTATCAACTGGTCTCTCAAAGGTGGTACTGCAACTACCAATATCGACTATGGAGCTCAAACAGTAGCATATATGTCATTATCAACCGGAAGTGCATGGAATTCTATTTTGTTATCATATCTTGATAATATTAAGATTACCTTGAATAACGGAGATATACTGACCTTCGATCTTGAAGAACGTGACCCGACACCAATCACAACCATCCAAACACCAACACCAGCTTCATGTAGCGTTTATGATGTAGAGGTAAAGGTTCAGGATTTTACTAACGTTGGCGCCATTTCACTGACATTGAATTATGCCCCTGCAGTTTTTACTTACCAAAGTGTTACGCTTAATTCTGCAATTTCATCAGCAAATACAAATGGACTTATTCCGGGAAAATTCATATTGGGGTATTATGGTGACCCAAAGTCACTTGCACCTGATGATGTATTATTTACCTTGCATTTTACATTACCTCCCGCTATACCAGGGCCAACTGACTTAACGTGGAGCACAGTACAAGGAGATTGCGAATATGCTGGGCCAGGCGGAGATCCGGTATATGCCGGTACTTTCAACAACCTTCTTTCATGGTCAATTCCTGGAAGCCCTGATAGAACAATAAAGAATAACGCAGGTTATTGGTTTTGTACTATTCAGGAAGCTATCGATCACCCATCAACTGTTACCGGGGGGGTAATATCAGTCTATCCCGGAACATACAACCAGGATGAAGCCAATTTACGAAATCCGGTTACCGGTGGAACAGGTACATCCGACTTCAACATCTTTGTTAACAAGTCCATCACAATCCAGGGAGTCGATACTTATGGTAACCCAATTTCGAATTATAATGATGTTGCCGCTTTTGTTATTGCCAAGAGGAATACTCCAATTAGCAACATTTCAACCATCTTTGTCCAGGCCGACAATGTAACGTTAACAGGCTTGGATATCGCTTCACGCGATATTGATTGTTATAATTTTAAAACCATTTCCATCATCGGAGACAATTCAACAATAAAATATTGTAAGGTACATAGTCTTGACCAGGTGTCGTGTATTTATATGTACGACCCTAATTATAATGCCGTGACAGATATTTCTCATATTGTATCCTACGATTTTGAAGGAAACTATTTTGATGCCGGTGCGCCTTATCCTGATGATCCTGATGCTCCCTATGCACAAGGAATACGCTTTTCGGATGGAGCTGGATGGACCGGAGATGCTGCAAATCGCATAATTAAAGGAAATTCTTTTTATTCCGGAAGTTATGGAATTTATTTTGTCGGTACAGGGAGAGCAGCCTGGGATCGCTACCCAGTTGGCGCTGCAACCATCAGCTTTAATACATTTGCCAATCAGGACAAAGGGGCCATTGTGGCCGAGGGCAAATACAATGGTGTAGTTGGTTATGGAGCTATTGCCTGGAATGATATCCTTTTGAATAATACATTCGATAAGGCTGTTATAACCTGGACGACCGCTGGCGATGTTCGTTTTTATGATGCCGCCCCTGGTTATAATATTCGTGGCATTTATTCTGCCATTCAACGCTATCCGATTAATAAGGTAGCGCAGGCAACTGACATTGTTAAAGTATATCCCGGAACATATCCGGAGCAACTACATATCACCAAGGCCCTGACAATTCAAGGCGCAGGACCTTCAACAATAGTCAAATCACCTGCTTCGCTGCCATTGTATTTCACCACTTCTGTTCAGAATCACCCCGTTGTATTCATTGATGGTGTTTCTGATTGTGTTATCAAAGACCTGAAAGTTGATGGAGATAATATGGGTAATGCAAATTACCGCTTCAGCGGGATCGCTTACTGGAATTCAGGAGGTACGGTCCAGAATGTTGATGTAGTCAAAATCATGGACGCAACATTCAGTGGGAACCAGCATGGTGTAGGTATTTATGCATACAACAATACACCCTCAACCTCCTATAATCTTGCTTTAAACGGTGTTAATGTGACTGATTTTCAGAAAACCGGAGTCGCTCTAAACGGTGATGGCAATCTGACTGTCGATCTTGATAATGTAACTACGACTGGTCAGGGAGCAACATCAGTGACGGCTCAGAACGGTATTCAAACCTGGGGTACCAGTGGAACCATTGACAACTGTAACATTAGCAGGATCAATTATACCGGTGGAAGCTGGACTGCAACCGGTCTTTTGGTTCAGGGTCCAGGTTCAGTCATTGCTAATCATGTTGATATCGATAATTGCCAGACCAGTGTTTATTGGGTCGATGCCGATGGTACTTATAAAAATTCCGCAATCA
>CAIWTA010000262.1 GCA_903915465.1 uncultured Bacteroidales bacterium
AACGCGGGTATCATCTTTAAGGAAATAGTAAATCTTGAAACGCCCGGTTCCTTCAATTTTCCCATTGATTTTATCCTGGATTTTTGTCACACTGACAGGGTTCACATAATAAGACCGAACCCATTCCGCACAACGGTCATAGAGAATATCTTTGGAGCCATCCAAAATAATAACCTCACGATACATTATCTGGTGTGACTCAGAATCAACAGGAACTGCAGCAGTTTGTTGAGCAGTTGCTGCAGCGAAAGAAAGAACTGTAAAAAACAAAAGGAATATCCTGCGCATACAAATCTGGTTTTTCATTTACTTTACGCAATATTACGAAATTTCTTCTGCAATATTGCCTGATTCTTCTCATCTATCAACGGCCAATTCTAAGTGTTTTCATGTGTATGACTTTCCTGAAAAAAAAAAGGTTGCCCTGAAAAAAAGGCAACCTCTTCTTAATAAAAATTAATTTGTTAATACATATCTCCCATTCCTCCGCCATAGCCTGGATTCATGGGCATCTTAGATTCTTTTTCTTCTTTACGGTTAGCTAAAACACATTCGGTTGTTAAGAGCATACCTGCAATTGAAGCTGCATTTTCGAGTGCAACCCGGGCAACTTTGGTTGGGTCAATTACACCGGAGCTGAATAAATTTTCATATCCTTCTGTGCGTGCGTTGTAACCATAATCATCTTTCCCTTCTTTCACTTTCATGGCAACAACAGCTCCATCAAGACCAGCGTTTTCCACAATCTGACGAAGAGGTTCTTCGAGTGCTCTTTTCACGATGGCAATTCCGGTTGTTTCATCCTCGTTGAGGCCTTTCAACTTCTCGAGTGCCGGAATAGCTCTGATATAAGCGACTCCACCACCCGGAATAATACCTTCCTCAATGGCAGCACGTGTTGCATTTAATGCATCATCAAAACGGTCTTTCTTTTCTTTCATTTCAACTTCGCTGGCAGCACCAACATAGATAACAGCAACGCCACCTGCTAGCTTAGCAAGACGCTCCTGCAATTTTTCCTTGTCATAATCAGAAGTTGTTGTGCCTATCTGAGCCTTGATCTGGTTGACCCGCTGAACAATATCAGCTTTCTTTCCTTTTCCACTTACGATAGTAGTGTTATCTTTATCGATAGTAACCTTTTCTGCCTGACCCATATATTCGAGTGTAGCATCTTCGAGTTTGTATCCTTTCTCTTCGGATATAACCATACCACCGGTCAGGGTAGCAATATCTTCCAGCATTTCTTTCCTTCTATCGCCGAAGCCAGGGGCTTTTACAGCGGCAACTTTCAACGAGCCACGGATTTTATTGACAACAAGCGTAGCTAAGGCTTCACTTTCAATGTCTTCAGCAATAAGAATCAGCGGGCGACCCGTCTGTACAACCTTTTCAAGTAAAGGCAGCAGATCTTTCATGATTGAGATCTTCTTGTCGTAAATAAGAATATAAGGGTTCTCATAAACCGCTTCCATTTTCTCTGTATCGGTAATAAAATAAGGAGAAATGTATCCCCGGTCGAATTGCATACCTTCCACAACCTTGACGGTTGTTTCCATTCCTTTTGCTTCTTCAATTGTGATCACACCTTCTTTTTTAACCTTGCCCATTGCTTCTGCAATCATTTTCCCGATAAAAGTATCATTATTGGCAGAAACCGATGCAACCTGCTCAATCTTTTCAGAGCTGTCACCGATCTGCTTGGTTTGTTTTTTCAGGGAACTTATGACTTCCTTTACTGCTTTGTCGATACCTCTTTTCAGATCCATCGGATTCGCTCCTGCAGTAACATTTTTTAAACCGGTGGCAAAAATAGCCTGTGCTAAAACTGTAGCTGTTGTCGTACCATCACCAGCGCTTTCACTGGTTTTGGAAGCAACTTCTTTCACCATCTGCGCCCCCATATTCTCCGCCGGGTTACTCAGTTCAATTTCCTTCGCCACCGTCACGCCGTCTTTTGTAATAACAGGTGAACCGTAGGATTTGTCGATGATCACATTGCGGCCACTGGGACCGAGGGTTACTTTCACGGCATTCGAAAGTTCATCAACACCTTTTTTTATTGCCTCTCTTGCCTTAATACCAAAAATAATCTCTTTTGCCATTGTTTTCTTTGTTTTAAGTTAATTCATTCTTAATTACGTAATTTCTTAAACGATCGCGACAATATCGGATTCCCGCATGATCAGATAGTTATCTCCATCAATAGTAATTTCTGTACCTGCATATTTTCCGTACAATACTACATCCCCGACTTTCACTGTCATGGGCTCATCCTTTTTACCAGTGCCAACGGCAACTACTGTACCTTTCTGTGGTTTTTCCTTTGCCGTATCAGGAATGATGATACCGGCAGCGGTTTTTTCTTCTGCAGCGGCTGGTTCAACCAGAACGCGGTCTGCCAACGGTTTAATTTTCACTTTTGCCATTTTAAATTAATTTTAAGTTAAACATTAAAAGATGCTGATTTCTTCAAAGAAGAGTTTATGTCAGATTCTATGCCAAATGAAAAAATTGGATTGGAATGGGACAATATTGCAGGGAAAAGTAAATCATAAAAAAAAATGTCAGAATTTTATGACATTCTGACATTTCTGCTGTTGAAATACTCTTAACTGAGCAAGGAAGTTACTTCTTCTTTGCAGGAGGTGCCTGGAAATCTTTAACAGGTTGTGCCTTCGTGTCGTTAATCTGCTTTTGGATTTCACTTTCCTGCGTCTTCGCGGTATTCTGATGCTTAGGAATAATGAAAATCGAAAAAAGGCTCAATAAAAGGAGAACAAGCGCAAGGGTCCATGTTGATTTTTCAAGAAAGTCAGCGGTTTTCCGAACCCCCATAAATTGGTTTGAGGAAGAAAAATTTGAGGCTAATCCCCCACCTTTAGAATTCTGAACCAAAACCACGAGGACTAACAGAGCGCAGGTAATCAGGATCAGGACAGAAATAAGAACATATATTCCCATGGCGTTATTTTTGACTAATTTTTAAAATTTGGTTTGCAAAGTAACGACTTTTTTCCGGGAAAAACAATGATAATTTCTCATAAATTTTAATCGCTTTGGCATTATTACCCTGATCAGCATATAACTTTGCCAGCGTTTCACTCACAATTTCTTCTTCATCGGTACTACTTTGGGCAGCTATTTCAGAAGGTCTGAAAAATGCAGCTTTCGATGTAGATATCCGCGGATCTTCCTGGATAAATTTCTCAAGAATCTCTTCCTTTGAGAGGATTTTTTTTGACGGCTCTTCCTGCAACAGCTCAGTTATCGAAGATTCTTCGGGAAAGATAATATTCTCTGTAACCAGTACCTGAATCTCTTCTTCCTTCCGCGCAATAGTTTCTATGTTCTGCTTTTTTACTGACTCAATTTCTGCAAGTCGCCGATGAACTAAATTCAATAATTCCTGCCTTGTTTTTTTTACTTCCGCCTGCCCTTTATCCTGAATCGGGGATAGTGTTTCCGACAGTTCTCCCGCAGTTGTTCCATTCAAAATTTCCGGAATTATTTCCGTTGTTTTTATTGGTACCTCAGGAAGTTCTTGCAAAATCGGCTCTTGTAGAGCAATAAGGAGATTATTTGTCTCATCATCATGATTTCTTCCTTTTTCCAGAAATAATTGCTTTAATTTCTTCCTGCTGGAAACACAGGCTGCGGTTCTTTTTAGCTGGAGATTGAAATCCAGATCATTCTCAATAAATAAACCATAAGCAAAAAGAACCTGAATAGAAGAACAATATGGATACTTGTGTGATAGATCTTTAAAAATCTCCAGACCCCCTTTATTTATCTTTTCAGGATGCTTAAGAAAAGTTATGAAGTTCTCACGGTTCATCATTCACCAATTAACCATTGCTTTGTTAAAAACATCCAGAACCAGCATGTCGTTAATTTGTGAGATAAGATCATCCTGAACAGCATTAAGATCTTTAGAACTAGGGTAATCCAGGTATCTTGAAAAAATGTTTTCGAAGTTTTGTTTTTCGTCCGTCCTGTTGGTAAATTTAACACTGATTGTTATTGTGAGACGGTTCATTGCAGCTGTTTCATTTCCCTGAATTGCCTCCGGTTGAACTGCATATCCAGTGATCCTGCCTTCTACATTGATATCACCATTCCTTTCCAGGAGGCTTAAGTTCGTGTGTGATGTGAAATAATCCCTCAAAGCATCGGTCAATGACCTGCTGAGTGTTGGTGCCACAAGCGGTGCATTATTGGGGAAGTAGAGGATAGAAACCGTTTTTACAGCTGGTGAAACAGAAGCACCGGTAAATGAATAACCCACCCTGCATCCGATTTGCGAAAATGAGACCAGAAGGAAAAGGCAAATTCCCGGATAAAATGAAATAAATTTCTTGCTGTTTGTCGTTTTCAATAACTGCACGTTTTTCTGATCAGGTATTTGAAGGAATTGAAGCCTTTTGATATTGGAAACAATTGAATACACTACTCAATATTATATTCTTTGATTTTCCTGTACAAAGTCCTTTCAGATATGCCGAGTTCTTTTGCAGCATCCTTTCTTTTCCCTTCATGCTTCTGCAATGCTTTCTTAATGAAATCTATCTCTTTTTTAACCAAAGACAAGGATTCTTCAACTTCAACCGGTTCAACCACAACATCCTTCATCATCTTTACAGGTGGTGAAAGAATTATTGGCGTTTCGGGTTGACTGATGTCCTCTATATCGTTATACAGCCTTTTGATGATATGAGATTTGTCGCTGCTGTGTTGTGCGGATGTTTCATTTCCCATCAGTGCCCTTACTAATTGTTTGAGGTCATTTACGTCCTTTTTCATATCAAAAAGGACTTTATAAAGCAATTCCCGTTCGGAAAAATGACCCGTATCTTCCCCTTTGTAAACGATGGGCAGCTCATTGCCAGAATGCTGTGGCAGGTATTTAATGAGTATCTCTGCGGAAATGTCCCGATTTTTTTCAATGATAGAAATCTGCTCTGTAATGTTTTTCAATTGACGGATATTCCCAGGCCAGCGGTAGTTTATCAGTAATTTCTGACCGTCGTCAATCAATTGAATCGGGGGCATGCGGTATTTCTCAGCAGCATCTGAAGCAAATTTGCGAAAAAGCAGGTAGATATCTTCTTTTCTTTCCCTCAAAGGCGGAACATAGATAGGAACCGTATTGAGTCGGTAATAAAGGTCCTGTCTGAATTTCCCGGTGCTTATCGCATTAGGAATATCAATGTTTGAGGCAGCAACAATCCGGGTATCCGTTTTTAAAACCTTGGAGGAACCAACCCGTATAAACTCTCCTGACTCAAGAACCCTTAAAAGTCTTACCTGTGTGGACAATGGAAGATCTGCCACTTCATCCAGAAAGATCGTACCCCCATTTACCATCTCAAAATAACCTTTTCGGGCTTCATGAGCACCCGTAAAAGATCCCTTTTCATGTCCAAATAATTCAGAATCAATCGTTCCCTCAGGAATAGCTCCACAATTTACAGCGATATATGGACCATGTTTCCGGGAGCTTAACTGGTGTATGATCTTAGGAAAAAATTCCTTACCTGTCCCGCTTTCTCCTGAGATTAAAACCGTAATATCCGTTGCCGCAACTTGCCGTGCAATATCAATTGCTCTGTCTAACAAAACAGAACTTCCTATTATTCCAAATCGTTGCTTGATCGACAGAATGTCCATTATTTATTTCTGGGTATAAAAGATTCAGTTTTCGTAAAATTACGAACAATTAAGCTTTTTTACGTACTTCCCGTTTAATTCTGTCCAGGTGTCCTCTTCCCAACGCTTTCACTTCACAGCCAAGGGTAAAGTACCTTCTGATCTGTTCATCGGTAAGAATCCCAAATGCATCAATCACAGCAATAGGCCCTCCCGCCCATTTGACAATATCATCCGGTTTTAATTTAAGATAAGGAGAATGAGGAACTGCCAATATCAGGACTTCAACCCCCTGAATTGCTTTCTTCAGATCCTTGAGAACGACAATGTTTTTGAGGTGTTCCTGGTTCCGGAAGAATTTTTTCCAGGAATGTCCTGGAGAAGGATATTCATCTTGGTTTTCAAGTTCATACCAGTGATCAACATAAGGATCATGCACTCTGATCTCGGCACCCATTTCGGCGAGTTTTCTGACGACCATCTCACTGCCGCTGTATCTGGTATCCCCGACATCCTGCCTGTAGCTTGCACCGCAAAGCAAGACAGTTGCTCCGGCAATGTAACGATCCATGTTGCGCAGTGCGTCTCTTGTGAGCTCGGCTACATGCAATGCCCTGGTATCGTTGATATCAATGGCTGTTGGTGTTATCTGGAAGATTTTATCCCCATCTTCAAACCCAAGAATGTGTTTATATGCCCAATATCCTAGTCCTCCATCTTTTGGCAGGCAGTATCCGCCGATACCGGGACCAGGGAAGATGATATTACTGTGCGTAGGCCGCATTTTAATGGCGTTGATGACCTTGATAAGATCTACACCATTTCGCTCTGCAAATAGGCTCCATTCATTCAGAAATGCAAGGGAGGCTGCACGATATGAGTTCTCTACGATTTTGGTGGTTTCCGATTCTATCGGCCTGTCCATGACAGTCAAAGGAAAATCTTTTGTATTTAATACTTCGTGCAGGAATTTTTCCACACGTTTTCTTGCTACGGCTTCGCAACCTGAACATACACGCCAAAAATCACGGATGCTCGCAACATATTCTTTCCCCGGCATCACCCGCTCAAAACTATGAGCCAATAATGGAGTTTGCTTGAGGCCTCTCCTGGCAAAGGATTTTTTCAGGATTGGCCAGGCAACAAATTCAGTAGTGCCGGGAGCTACCGTTGTTTCAATCAACACAAGACACGAAGGAGGGATCTTTTCACCAATAGTGCGGATTGTATCCTCCAGGGCAGCCATGTCGGCAGACCCGGTTTTCATATTTCCGAGATCTTTCTTGGAAAAATCACATTGTACATCGACAACAACACAATCTGCAAACTGAAGGCAATCAGTATGATGTGTGGCAACAAGAGTTTTGGTTTTCCTGACGCACCTGTCTATCAGCAGATCAACTTCCGGGTCTTCCGCTTTCACTGGAGATTCCCCGCGATTGACCAATGGAATTTTCCAATAACTTCTTGTACTTGGCCTTTGGCAACCTATCACAAATTTTGAATGCTTTCCTTTAGCATCGCGGGTATCTGCCACAATTGCTGCCATGACTGCTCCGACAAAGCCAACCCCCATGACCACAACAATTTCTTTCTTTTCTTTCCTTGCTTTCGTCACCAAAGATTCGATGCGTTTAAGTTCTGCAACATCGTCTTTTGGAGTAGGTAATGCGAATTTTTCACCTGCCGGACTTAATGAATACTGTAATCCTTCTGATTTTGCCATAGTCGTTTTTTTTAAATATTAGTAAATTAAGGAACATTTAGGATTTATCGTAACTGAGCCTGAAGCTTATCCTGAAAACACTGGATCAACCGGTTCATCACTTTGTCAATATCTTTATCAGTAAGGGTTTTTTTGCTATCCTGAAGAATGAAATATAAGGCATACGATTTTTTTCCTACTCCGATCTTCTCTCCTTCAAAAACGTCAAATAATCCGACTTTCTTTAAAAGGTTCTTCTCCGATTGATAGGCAAGCTTTTCAATCTCACCAAACGAAACGGATTGATCCAGCAACAGCGCAAGATCTCTTCTCACTTCCGGGAATTTTGGTAATTCCCTGGCTTCGATGTTCTTGTTTTGCATCTGTCCGAGCAAACCATTCCAATCAAACTCAGCATACAATACGTCCTGGTTACAATCAAATTGCCTTAGCAATCCGGTTGATAAGAGTCCAAATGTGACAAGATCTGCTTTGTTCACCTGGTATACAAGCCCTTCGCGAATCATTTCAGAGGAGAAATCATGAATTTCGGTAGTTGAAAAATCAAAACCAATTTTAATCAGAATTTGGTTTACATAATTTTTCAATTCATAGAAATTTATTTTTGAATCATTTGTATTCCATGTTTCCTTATTTTTCCTTCCGGAAAGAAATAATGCCAGGTGCTTTCGTTCCTGATATTTATCAAGATAATCATTATTATTCCCTGAACCACCTGACTGCTCCTGTTTAGCATAGCAGGTACCAAATTCAAAAAGTTTAACATCAGAGATCTTCCTGTTTTGATTGTAATTGATCGTCTCCAAACCTCCATACAACAAAGTCTGACGTAAAACAGCCAGGTCACGTGATAGCGGATTTAGCATCCCGACACAGTTTTCCAAAGGATAGCGTAGATTTCCTGTATAGTATGCGGATCGTGTAAGAGAGTTATTCATGATCTCAAAAAAACCATTATCACACAGGAATTCCGACAACAGGTTTTGTATTTTTTCAGGATCAGGGTTTCGGGCAATAGTTAGTGTCCCCCTGATGCTTTCTCCGATTTCAATATTATTATAGCCATAGATCCGGAGAATCTCTTCAATAACATCAACTTCCCTAAGTACATCCACTTTGAACGAAGGAATTTCAAGTTGCAGGTCTACTTCAGATTCAGTAAGGATCTTTATTTCAAGTAAATGAAGTATCTTTTTAATAGTGTGCCGGTCAATTACCTTCCCTACCAAACGGTCCAGGTGAGAATAGGAAAGAATAACCAATGGTCTGGGGTGCTGCAGAGGGTATACATCCACAATTTCTGAAGCAATATTTCCACCAGCAATTTCCTGTATCAGTAATGCAGCACGTTTTAGGGCATACACAGTAATTTCTATATCAGCCCCGCGTTCAAAACGAAAGGAAGCGTCTGTCTGAAGTCCGTGATACCTTGCAGTTTTTCTTATTGTCCGCGGATCAAAATAAGCACTTTCAAGGAAAATGTTTTTAGTTTCTCCAGTCACGCCCGAGGATATTCCTCCAAAAACGCCTGCAATACACATCGGTAGTTCTGCATTGCAAATCATCAGATCCTGTTCCGTGAGTTCCCTTTCTATGCCATCAAGTGTGGTGAACCGGGTTCCTTGAGGGAGTTTCTTAATCACCACTTTGTCTCCCTTGATCTGATCGGCATCAAATGCATGAAGCGGCTGCCCCAGTTCATGCAGAATGAAATTTGTACAATCCACAATATTGTTGATCGGCCGCAATCCGATTGCATTCAGTTTGTTTTTCAGCCAATCCGGGGACTTTTTTACTGTAATCCCGGTTATTGTTAAGCCTGAATATCTTGGACAAGCCTGAATATCTTCAATCTCTACTTCAATTTTTCGGGTTTGTTGTTCTATTGTAAAATTACTTACCTCCGGAAGCTGCAACTTGCTTTCCAGGCTAAGTGTCTCCATGTTGGTTGCGAGAATGGCTGCCAAATCTCTTGCTACGCCGACATGAGATGCAGCATCTGCACGGTTCGGGGTCAGCCCTATTTCAAAAATAAAATCGTCCTCAATGTGAAAATAGTCCTTGGCGGGAATTCCGGGCCTGGCAGCCGGGTCAAGTACCATGATTCCGGCATGGGATGTGCCCAAACCAAGTTCATCTTCTGCACAGATCATTCCTTCGGAAACTTCTCCGCGGATCTTTGTCTTTTGAAGCGTGAGTTCTTTATCACCCAGGTACAAAGTTGTCCCAATTAAAGCAACGGCCACTTTTTGCCCGGAAGCGACATTTGGAGCGCCACAAACTATCCGAAGCAATTCATCCTTTCCAACATCCACAGAAGTCAAAACGAGGTGATCAGAATTCGGGTGTTTTTCACATGTTTTGACTTCACCAATTACTATACCTTCAAGGCCACCTTTTACTGCCTGGAATTTCTCCATTCCTTCAACCTCCAATCCACCACTTGTGAGAAGTTCAGCAATCACTGAAGGAGTCGGGACAGGATCGACATATTGTTTTAGCCAATTATAGGAAATCTTCATGATAATAGTCGCGTTAACAGCGCAAAAGTATTGAGAATTTCATAAAGTCAACTGATTAATCCCCAATTTTCCTTGTATCTGTCAAGGATTTTCAGGTAACGCAACAAAGGTGAATTTTCCTTTCTTACAAGTTCAGGATCGTCATGAATGATATCGGCAGCCATATTCCTGGCAAGCTTTAATGTTTTTTCATCCTTTATGATATCAGCGATTTTCAGGTTCAGGATACCTGATTGTTGCGTTCCTTCAAGGTCTCCCGGCCCCCTCAATTGAAGATCAGTTTCAGCTATGAGAAATCCGTCGGTGGTAGAAACCATCGTTTCGATCCGTTTTTTGGCATCTGAAGTCATCTTAAAACCCGTCATAAGGATGCAATAAGATTGATCAGATCCTCTTCCAACCCTACCTCTGAGTTGGTGTAACTGTGAAAGTCCGAATCGTTCTGCATTCTCAATGACCATAACAGACGCATTGGGAATGTCAACGCCGACTTCAATCACGGTAGTAGCAACTAATATTTGGGTTTCCTTTTTCAGGAATCGTTCCATTTCAGCATCTTTCTCCTTCTGTTTCATCTTGCCATGAACCATGCTGACTGAATATTGAGGAGCAGGGAATGCCAATCTGATCATTTCATATCCTTCTGTAAGGTTTTTCAGATCGAGTGTTTCAGATTCCTTGATCAATGGATAAACGAAATAAACCTGTCTTCCTTCCTTGATCTGCTTCCGGATAAAATCAAACACCTGCAACTGTTTGGATTCAAAGGCGTGTTTTGTAATAACAGGCTTTCTGCCTGGAGGCATTTCATCAATTACTGAAGTATCAAGGTCTCCGTAAAGTGTCATTGAAAGCGTTCTTGGAATCGGTGTGGCCGTCATTACCAATACATGCGGAGGGATCACGTTCTTTTCCCACATCCTTGCACGCTGCGCTACACCAAAACGATGTTGTTCATCAATCACAACGAAACCAAGATTTTTAAATTGAACATTTTGTTCGATCAATGCGTGAGTTCCTATCAGTATTTGAAGAGAACCATTCTCAAGCCCTTGGGCAATCTGTTTTCTTCTTGCAGCTTTTGTCGATCCGGTTAGGATATCTATTTTGATCTCCAATCCTTCAATCATCCTGGATATATTTTGAAAATGTTGGTTGGCCAGGATTTCTGTAGGAGCCATGAGACAGGCCTGAAAGTTATTGTCCAGTGCGATCAGCATTGTCATCAGGGCAACCAAGGTTTTTCCGCTACCCACATCGCCTTGCAGCAACCGGTTCATCTGTTTACCGGAACCCAGGTCAACGCGGATTTCTTTGATGACTTTTTTCTGGGCAGTTGTCAATTCAAATGAAAGGTAGTGATAATAGAACTGATTGAGATATTCCCCGACACGGGGAAACTTATTTCCGGATTGTTTCTGGGTTCGACTGTATTTATGTTTCAGCAAACGAAGCTGGATAAAAAACAGTTCTTCAAATTTCAGCCTGATCTGTGCTTTTTTCAAATGTTCCTGTGAAGAAGGGAAATGGATATGCAGAAAAGCTTCCTGCCGGTTTATGAGCTTAAGGTTGTGAAGAATAGGTTCGCTCAGGTTTTCCGAAATAAAAAACCTATCTGACTGAATAAGCGTCTTTATCAGTTTTGATATTCCCCTGCTATTGAGTCCTTTAGCTTTTAGTTTTTCTGTTGAGGGATAGATTGGCCGGAAAAAATCATTGACAGCAGGATTGTTTTCATCAGGAGTTTCCAACTCCGGATGGGCAATATTCAAGCGACCATTGAACCAAGTTGGTTTTCCAAAAACAATATAATCAATACCAGGGGTAATCTTGTCGGCAATCCATTTAGCTCCCTGAAACCAAACCATGTCAATCTCACCGGTTTTGTCAGCTAATGTGGCAATCAACCGTTTGTTTCCGGGAGTTCCAACAGATTGCATGTGAGATATTTTCCCTTTCAATTGCACATATGCTACATCTTCCTGAATTTCGGCTATCAGGAATATTCTGCTTCTGTCAATATAGCGGAAAGGAAACAAGGAAAGCAGTTCTCCAAAAGTGTAAATATTTAATTCTTTCTTAATGAAATCAGCACGCGGGGGACCGACACCTTTAAGGAATTCTATTGGAGTTTCCAGGAAAGAACCCGGCATGTTTAAGGAATTTTATTACAAACAAACCTACATGATTTTTCTTAATTTACATAATAAGAATGAAAAAATCAAACGGATAACAAAAAAACCCTCTTTTGGGGAGGGTTTTCAAGTAGCATCAATGCTATGTTAAATTTATTAGTACTCCCAAAGACTCTGTTCAAATTCAAACAACCTGGCTTTTGCCTTATCGGCTTCCAGTAAAGCCTCCGCCCCAAGAGTATATTCGTTTATCGTCCGGTCATATACATTCTCTTCTTTAGTGATGTAACTGGAGAACATTCTTTTCATAAATACGTCATCATACGACAACCTGGCAGCAGTTCCGTTATGAAGATTAAATTGTTCTTTGGTGGCTAAGATTTTTCTGCATTCCGGAAAATAGATATAAAAACATGGCTGAAGTCCCTGGTATTCACCTTTTTCGCCAATCAAATCTCTTAACGGACAAATACCAAGTATCCGGCCTTCCATCTGCGACCGTTGTTTGTCAAACACCCAGTCTTCTTTGATCATGAATTTCTTAACATCCTGGTATTGGAATATCTCTCTCACCAACGAATCCTTTACTATATCAGGATTATCCGGGTCATGAACGGGGATATGCACCAACTTTTCAAGTTTATCCATTATCTCCTTATATGTCATGGGGTTCAAGAATTGATCTGCTGAATATGCGGTAATTGATCCTTCTTTTATCGCATCAAAGATGATGTTAAAGAAACTTTGCCATCCGTTCTGAGGATTAATTGGATAGTAGAAAGGCTGATTCATTTTTTCTCTCATATCAACGGTACGCCAGATCCTTTTTGACCAGATAACATCGGCTTCCCGTAATGGAACATAAGGAATGGGTTGCATCTGTGTGATTGTAGTCCGGTCATAAATTCCATCCCTTGGGGAGGGTTCAAGAACCTGGGCTTCGCTGCTAAACTTTACCCCCATCACGAAGATGGTTATAAAGACAAGGACAAGTGTTTTTTTCATGTAGCCTCCGTTTGGTGATTACTATTGAATTTTTAAACTAACTCCGGTAACATTACGTACATCGGGACCTTTCACAGTCACTTGTTCAATCGAAAAAGTTTTATTTCTCCCGGCAGTTTTGATAATCTTCAAAATTTCCTCAGTAAACCGGTTTCCGGTTGTAACTTTAATAGGATACGCGAACCCATCTGCTCCAACCGTAACAAAAGTGTAAGACATCACTTTATAACTTAGTTTAAAGTCAAATCCGACTGGCATTTCGGATGACACAAAAGCGTTTGCAAGTAAAATAGTTCTGGAAATGTAGCCTTCCGTTTTCCCGCCAACTGTAATAACAGGATCGGGAAGAGGTTTGAGCCTGAAAAGCATTGTTCCCATCTGTTTTGTTTTGCCAGCAAACACAGCACTGACACTAATTGTAGTGGTAAGTACTCCTTGGGGTAGTCCCGATACGATCCAGCGTTTTGGATCATTTGGGAAATTTACATCGCGTTTAATATTTCCAACGGAGATAGTAGGTGCAAACTTCTCCGGTGCTCCCCCTACAGAAATTTCCACAGGGTTGTCTACAGAAAGATAGAATACATTCATTAAAACCGGGGAGATAGTAAGTCCGGCTTTTGCCACAATATAATCATCTTTGAAATGGAATGTCATGGTCTCACCGGTGGGGCTGAGCAGTTTGATGATCCCTGCAAATTTTTTCAGTCCTTCGGCGCTCCCCGGAAGCTTGATGGTAACTACACCGTTAGCGCCCTCCAACCGGGTACCCTTATCGAAATTCGCATCGGGCAAATTATCAGAGCCAGAGATATATCTGACATCCGGGTTTGATGAAGTGTCATATGCAGCAACAACAATTTCAGCTTCGTAGCTGTCACCCAGAAAAACATATCTGCTTTTGGGAATAACACGCGCATCAACTTTATTGTATTTAAAGTCGGACGCAGAGATTTCAGACATCAGGTTGTTGGTAACATCAAATTCAGCATTGTAAACCTCAGCTTTTAATTTGTTCAGGATGGTCACATCTGCAGCAAGGATTGTTCGATAGAAATTATGATTTTCCCAAGTCTCACTCTTGCCGTCCAGATTATAGAATGGCCCTTTGGTATCCAACCCTATTTTAATTGCTGCTCTGTATTTGGGATCAACAAGGTCTAACAGTTTTTTCTTAAAATCTTCGATCCTTGCCTTAAGAAATCTGGCTTCTCCCTGTGATCCATCAGTTGAACTCCCAACAAAATAGAAAGTTGGTTTGTTATAATTGTCTTTTCTCCCGGCATTTTTTAAAAGCATATCTTTCCCCAGTTTGAACGTCTCTAATCCTTCAGTCCGCTGTACAACAATGCCACGAATACTGTCAATATAATTGACCAGATTCATGGAGAGTTTATGGGCGCCTTGTGCCTTTTCCCAAAAGGGACCAACTTTGTTTGGACTCATTTGATATGCCAGTTTGAATTTCGAATAAGTATTATCCAGCTTCTTGGAAAAATTAGCGTTGGTTGTTTCCATACTTTCGTTCACCAGAACAAAAGCATCAAGGATTTGCTTCGAGACATTCAGCGCAAGTAATGCAGTAAGGACAAGATACATCATTGCGATCATCTTCTGCCTCGGTGTCTCC
>CAIWTA010000263.1 GCA_903915465.1 uncultured Bacteroidales bacterium
GATGACCTTCTTGATGCCAGGGGTGAAACTAGTGGTGAAGACGTTCCCGTCCGAGTCATTCAGCCGCATGGAGCAGTTGAAATCATTGGAGGCCGTTTGGAAACGCTCCAGTTCGCTGCGTGTCTGGACCAGTTTCCCGCGTTTTTCAATGACCAGTTGGAGGTTCTCAACTTTGAGAATACGCTCCATCAGGGTCATTTCTTTACGCAGTTCCGGAGCCGGCGGAATGGGTTCCTTCGTTTCGGCCACCTGTGCCGGGGCTGCCGTGATTTGTTTTGGTTCATGGCTTCCGTTGCCGTTGCCGTTGCCGTTTCCACTGATTGATTTGGTTAATTCTGCTGTTACTTTTGACATGATGTTTGCCCCTGCCCTGAGGACTGTTTATGGCTTCTGGCTCGCCGGTTAATTAAAATTTATGCTACCTGCAAAACCGGAATGAAAATTCTGGAACAAAGGTTCGGGTCAGATTTACCTTCAAATCTGAATGAACCCGCAGGGCGCGAAGCAGCCTTTAGTGAGAGAGATTTTCATGAGGTTAACTTTGCCATAAATTTTGAGTAACAAGCGCTTTGATGTCCGATGGGAAGTCCGTTTGGAGGCCTCTGCGAGTATAAAAAAAGGGGCCGGGTTTCCCCGGTCCCAGGTTATTTGATCATTCTGAGAAACTCGTTCCATTCGAATTCCAGTTTTTCGGGATTGGACTGTTGCATGTTCTGGCAATAGCCTTCGTAGTAGATCGAATCCATTTGATCGACAAACATTTGATAGTAGCGTTCCATAGCGATAGAATTTATGTGGTCGCCCACGGTTAATAATGAAATTTTTGCCGAAGGCAGCCACCGAGGAAAATAAATAATGTCAGAGGGTGTAGGTCAGATTGTTCACTGCAATCTGAAAACACTGAAAGCAACGGTTCCATCAGGAGGTTGCCCTTGACAGTTTTATCCTTTTTCCGCAGGTAACTTTGCCAAAATTTCGAGTATTAAGAGGTGCGGTGGGTTTTGCTTGGTTTTTTCAAAAGCTGCCCGTTGGATTTCTTTTTTCGCGCTTTCTTCTTTGTCCCGGTCTGAAAGAAAAAAGCGGTAGTGGGCAAAAAAAAGGCGGGTTTCCCCGCCCTTTTTCAGTAGCGACTGTTGTACCTGTCTTCATCTTCGAAGGATGCCAGAGATTGACGGTAATCGGCTTCATCGCACTTCAGGTGGCCAGCTTTCCGGCCGTTTGGCCAGTAGATAATCTGTTCGCCTTTATTGATCTTCTTGCCGCAGGTGTGACAAGTGCCCGGGAACTTTGCCGTGATCTGCCGGGGATCAAGAGCGTATTTGGTATGACTCATTTTTGCTGCCTATGCCCTTAGGACTTGTTTTGGCTTGTGGCGCGCCTGTTGAAAAATTGATGCCGGTGGCCACCAACCGCAATGAAAATTCTGGAACAAAGGTTCAGGTCAGATATTCCTTCAAATCTGAATGAACCCGAAGGGCGGCAAAGCCAGCCTTTCGAGAGAGATATTTTTATGAGGTTAATTTTGCAATCAATTTTGATCAACAGGCGCCTGATCTATGTCTGACAAGGCCAGGTCCGGGCATAAAAAAAGCCGGAAACTTTCGCTCGCGGCTCAGTGGTGTTGTTGGATTTCA
>CAIWTA010000264.1 GCA_903915465.1 uncultured Bacteroidales bacterium
AACAGGATTGAAATTGCTGGAAATTTCTTCATCTGGAATTTGCTATAGTCCGTTTATTATTCGGGTTTGCTGAGTGAGTAAATCTGGATTGCTTCAGGTAATGACCGGAAATCCTTATTCTTCGGATTTTTTTGTATCAACAGCAAGGAAGAAAAACCTGTTCGGAGAAATGTCCCGGAACAGATTTTCAGGGATTCGAAGTATTTCGGGTTGTGATCTTTTTCAAACCCTGTGAAATCTATATTTGCAAGAACCTGGAAAGTTGTATCATTAAACAATATTTCTTTGAGATCGTAGCGCCAGTTGCGGTTATACCTGAAGACTTTCTGCACACCGCTGTTATCAAAATTCCCCACAAAGAATTCGTCATTCGGTTTTAATGTATCGCGCCCGATAGTTTTTCCCAGGCGGCTCTGTTTCTCCGGGAAACAGGATACAAAAGAACGGCTTCTCTGATCAAACCTGTAGATCAGGTAAGAAAAACCAGGCTTTCCGATTTCCCTGAACACCGTGAGCAGGAGATCCTGCTGGTATTTCCGAATAAACTTTCCTGCAGTGATCTTCATTTCCATCTTCCCCGTATTCCATTCCGCAACCGTTCCGGATTTCCCGGATTCAATGATGGATGGATGCTGCATGTCAACTGAAAATGCATAGATTTTCCAGGAACCATCAGGAAGAACAACCAGCAACTCAGTGAACTTATCTCCGTTAAAGTCTGCAGCAGAAAAGATTGTTCCTTTGATTTCAGTAATTCCAGGTACAGAAAGCCGGGTGGATTTCCATTGTAGATTTGTTCCTTCTATAACTTTGCCGGATGAAGTATTCGCCTCCTTGCATTTTTCAAGGGTGCAAAGCAACGCAGAATTGCCACCGATAAGCAAAAGCTGATCATAATTTTTTTCGGTAAATATACCCTTGAGAATTGTTTTTGTCTTCATTCCTGCTACTACATCTGCCGGGAAAACAGTTATGATCTTCTGAAACGCACACTTGTCTTTCCCAAAAACAAACAGTTCCGCTTTCCAGTCCTTTTTAATAACAAGAATATCCTCCGTCCCGTGGAGAGGAGAGGCAAAATGGCCGGTTATCAGTTGATCTGCCGGCAGGATTTCTCCTTCTTTAAGATTCCCATGCTTCATCAGGTATAGTGAATTCTCATTGTTGATCTCATCTTTCATGAAGTAATGAAACGGATAAGGAGGCACATTGAATTTTGGAATAAAGCACGTTCCTTTAGTCATGTCAACTAAAGCTGAATCACCGCGGCGTTCCCCCGGGGATCCAAAAACAACATAAAAATCATCGACCAGTATATCGTTGGAGCTGTTGTTCCAGAAATAAACCTGGAGTTTTGTGTCAGACTTGAAAGTGATTTCTGAAAGATTAAATAAACCACTGATTTTGAACCATTTTCCCCGTGGCACATCGCTACCTCGCAGGCTCACTCCCTGCCATATCAGGTTTATCCCATTGTTGGAAGCTGTAAAGACCAAGGAACTTTCGACTTCATTTTTCCCGGGGAGCACATATACCCATGCACTGAGTGCGACTGCTTTAAGATTTTCCAATCCGATTTCACCGGCATTACGCTCAGCGGCGATAGTAAAACTGTTTTTCCCGAATGCTTTGGCCGAAAATATTCCTGAATGAGCGATTCCTTTATACAATCCTTTTTGCCCCCCGGATTTGGGATCCACTTCAAAATCGAATGAAAGCGCATTCGGTGCGATGTTCCGGATCTTTTCCTTATTTGCAAATTCCGATTCCGGATTGGACGGCCTTTTCAGGAGAATATTGAGCGGCAAAAACTTCACGGCCAGGCCTATCCCGCCAATAATAACGATCACAAGAGTAAAAAAAAGGACAATTCGTTTTTGCTTTTTGTTCATGTAAAGTTCTTAGAACATCTATTAACCTTACAAACATACTGCTTTTTTTTCCTTTTCTTTTTACCTTTGAGCAATTAAGAGACTGTTAAAAATTTCATGACGACAATTTCAATTCTTAATAAAATTATCTTCCTTTACTGTACTTTCTTTTGCTTCCACCAAAAGAAAGTACCAAAGAAAAGTCCCCGCTGTTTAAAATCCTTGATAATTTAATCGATAAGCTATGGAAAAGACAATAATCAAAAAGAATAACAGTCGCCAGATAAGCAACCTTCGACGTCTTCGGTTCCGGCGAAGCCGGAAATCTCACGCAGTGAGATAGATGAAGGCGCAGCTGCGTTGTGGCGACGAGGCCGCCCGGCCTGAGGGCAATAATAGATAGAAAAATATTGAAATTTTTAAACAGTCTCTAAGTTTGAACTTAAGCGATCCCGATGAAACCATTCTCAGATAAATATTTGCCATTGGTCCTTCTGGGACTTATTTCCTGTACAATGGTGATTCTCACCATTATTTCTGAAGGATATTCTGGCGGTGCCGACAACATCAACCATTATTTCCTCTCCCGGTATGCGTTCCAGTACCACCTCCTCTTCTTTGATTCCTGGGGGCGTCCGCTTTATACAATCCTCAGTTCTCCTTTTGCTCAGTTGGGATTTGTCAGCGTCAAGTTGCTGAATGTTTTCTTAGGAATGTGCACAGCCTATTTTTCCTATTTGATCGCAAAAAAACTTGATATAAAACACTCCTGGCTTGTCATGGTTTTTGTGGTTTTTACACCGATATATTGTGTGATGCTGCCAACAAGTCTTACAGAAATCCTGTTCGGTTTCATGTTGGTTCTTGCTGTATTTCTCTTTTTTCGCGAAAATTTTATCGCTTCTGCAATTATCATCTCATTTCTTCCATTTGCCCGATCCGAAGGGATCATCATGTTCCCTGTTTTCTTCCTGGCTTATCTTTTTAAGGGCAAGTTCAAACCCATCCCGTTTTTGTTGACCGGATTCGTTGTATTCAGCATCATTGGCGGCTTTTTTTACAAAGACATACTCTGGATAATCAACCATCCTCCTTACCCGATCCACCATCCGATATATAAAGACAAAGGGCCACTTCTACATTTTTTCATTAATTCCCGTTTTATCTTTGGACCTGTCATGATGATCCTTTTCCTCGCAGGAACTCTCTGGCTTCTGATTCAGTTTTTCCGGGAAAAATGGTCTTTTAAAACAGACACTTTTTTCGCAATCCTTTTGATTCTTGTTCCTTTCGTTGGGTATTTCATCTTTCATTCCCTGCTTTACTGGAAGGCGCTGGGCGGATCTATCGGTTTGATCCGGGTAGTTGCCGCAGTTCTCCCTTTGGCTGCAATTATTGCACTGATGGGTTATCAATGGATCGTGCAACTATTTTTCAAACACCCGTGGCAGCAGGCTGGAATAATGATTGTTACCAGCATAGCCGTCATCATGGTTTGTTTCCAGATTTATCCATTTCCTGTCAGGTTAAGTCCCGAGGAAGCGCTGGTAAAAAGTGCCACCAGTTGGGTAAAACTGGCAGGATTGAGTAATAAAAAGATTATTTTCAACGACCTGAATGTGCCCTTCTACATGGGGTTGGATCCTTACAACGGAACACAATGTGCACAAAAATGGTTCGTTAACCACAAGGATCCGACTCCCAATGAGATGCCCGACAGCGCAGTCTTTATCTGGGATTCCCATTTTGGGGCTAATGAATGCCAGGTACCTCTTGATTCGCTGATGAAGAATCCTCATTACCAGTTGCTCAACCGTTTTTTGCCTTCTGGTGAACTCAAGACGTATGGGGGTTATGACTATGAAGTGTACATCTTCATGAGATTACCAAAAGGAATAACAGTCGATAATGCTGCACTGCTTGAAGTGCTGAAAAAAACAGAGGAGAGCAGGTTAAAGATCATCTGCAGTAAAAAAATGGATTTCGAGGATGCAGGTGCCGCGCAGGACACCGTTCATTATACTAAAAATCCTGTTTTTTCTGGTTCGCTGGCTTACAAAGTCGGAGCGAATACTGAATTCAGCCCGGGTATCGAAATCAGTTGTGCTTCATTTCATGACATAAAAGAAGGACTCCGCATAAGAGTGGCAGTAGCTGCATTCCCGATTGTTTCTTTCAAGGAAAACCGAACTTCACTGATCGTTTCCCTTGAAAACTCTAAGGAATCCTATCAATATTCTTCGTTTCTGCTTGAAGAGAAAGCTCCAGCCGTTCAGCAATGGAACCCGGTAACTGTTATGGTTTCCCTGCCTGAAACCCGGTCATCCGGCGACAGGATCAAGATTTATCTCTGGCACCAAGGGAAGCAGGCGTTTTATATGGATGAGCTGAAAGCCGATGTACTTGTTCGGAAATAATGAATAATTTTAATTTTCTACCTTTGAAGTCAAATCCAGGGTGCTTATGATTGCCGCTGTAATTCCATGTTACCGGGTCAGGAACCAGATCCTGGACGTGCTGAAAGGAATTGGACCCGAAGTTCAAAAGATCTACGTCGTTGATGATGCATGTCCCGAAGCTTCCGGGAAATTAGTCATTGAAAACACAACGGATCCCCGGATCGAGGTGCTGTTTCACAAACAAAACCTCGGCGTTGGGGGGGCGGTCAAGACCGGTTACAGAAAAGCCATGAAAGACGGGGCAACCATCATTGTAAAGTTAGACGGAGACGGCCAGATGGATCCTCACCTGATATCACGCCTTATTGACCCGATCCGGAGCAAACAGGCAGATTATGTCAAAGGAAATCGTTTTTACGACCTGGCTTACCTGGCCAAGATGCCCGGTTCCCGCAAATTCGGAAACGCCATCCTGTCTTTTATCAACAAAGTGGTGAATGGCTACTGGAATGTGATGGATCCTACAAATGGTTTCACAGCAATTGCCGAACAGGCTCTAAAACACTTGCCACTCGAAAAAATTCACGATCGTTTCTTCTTCGAACAGGATATGTTGTTCCGGCTAAATACCTTCCGGGCTGTTGTCATGGATTTTCCGATGAATGCCAAATACGATGAGGAGACAAGTAACCTGAAAATATGGAAAGTCCTCTTCAGCTTTCCTTTTAAATATGCGAACCGCCTCATTAAACGGCTCTTTTATTCCTATTTTCTCCGTGATTTCAATATCGGATCACTCGAACTGATTCTGACCTTCATTTTCATGGGGTTCGGGATTATTTTCGGCTCAATCAAGTGGATACACAGCATTGTGTCCATGCATCCAGCCACTGCAGGAACGGTCATTCTCGCGGGATTGCCAATCATCCTGGGATTCCAGTCCTTTTTATCCTTTCTTCATTACGACCTGACAAATATTCCGCAGAAGCCGGTCTCTTCCATAACAGTATAAATTATGACGCCTTTTATGAATAATGATTATTTCCAAAGAAACAAAGGAGTCATCTACATTTCACTTGTCATCATCACGATCATTACAATTTTTCCGCTATTCAGCACCGGGCTGGGCTGTGGTGATGATATTCACAATTATCTCACCGCGCGGAAAGGAGATTATTTTCATATTGCAAATTGGCTGGCGCGGACAGCAGGAAGATTTTACTTTATTCTCGTTTATCCCTTCTATGATCTGCCTTATATCGGCGATAACATAGCTATCACAAAACTGTTTCAACTAGTTCCACTTATTTCCTGCTTCATCATTTTTGCAATAATCCTTTTTTCCATCACAAAATCCAAGGAATTCTCCTTTCTCTTTTTGCTTCTTTCCTTGTCACTTTCTCAGATTTCGGGACATACATGCCTGTTTATAACTTATCCTTTCTTTTTTACATTTTCTTTTTCTCTGCTATTGCTCTCTTTCCTGTTTTTACTCCATTATCTTGAGAAGAAAAAAAAATTACTGCTTGTTTGTTCCGTGATTTTGTTTGCCCTCGGATTGTTGTTCTACGAAGTCTATATTTTATTTCTGCTTTTTGTTGCGATGATTATCATTACTAACAAATTCAGCAAAGAATATACGTTGGTCAACCACCTGAAAAACTCATTCATTCTGTTTATACCATACCTTTGTGTAGCCATCGTTTACCTTGTGGCTTATCTTGTTTTCAGGTCTTACCATCCTTCCACTTATGACGGGACAATGATGGCATTTGAAGGATTCAAATGGAGCTCTTTCTTTCATGTACTCTGGAGCCTTTCTTATACTTCGTTTCCGCTCACTGTTTTTAAACTTAGCGGGACATTGTTTACCGAAAAATCCGGCCTGGTTCATGGATATTCACCGGTCGTATTACAGCTTATCCTGAATGCCCGGGTCGAATGGATTGTAAAAGGTCTGCTGGTTAGCATCAGTGGTTTCCTCCTGATGATGAGCATAATGAAACCAGGAACAAAATTTCTGCTCAGGGGTATTTTTGCATCGATACTGCTGATCTTCGCTCCGCATATTCCTTTGGCCCTGACTACTAAATACGTCTATTATACTACGGTGGGAATGCTTGGTTATGTAACCACCTTCTTTTCATTGTTCGGCGTCATGTTGCTGATCACTTTACTGGTGAATTTTTTTATCGCACTTGTTAATTTCAATTTCATCGTTAAAAAAATTGCAGGAATAGCATTGATGGTGGTTTTGTTCTCCATTTCTGTCATGACAGATTTTTCAAACTATCACATTGCAAGGGATACCCATTGCGCCAACATTCGTTTTTATGCGGTTGATGAACTGGTAAAATCCGAGCAATTTCGTGAAATCCCGGAAGGATCTAAATTTTATGCCAACGATCTTTACATTAATGCCTCCCATACCGCCAGAAACCTTACCGAACAATCATTCAGCTGGTCTCAGTATATCTATGAGAAAATAAAAACCAATTACGACATGATCCAGGAAGAAAAAGCCTTCAGGGAATCTGCAAGCGACACTACAAAAGAGTTGTATTATATAAATATGAAACAGGCTTTTAAGACTGATGATTTATCCATCGCCCTGGGCCAGATTGACCATTCGGCATTCAAAGATTCAATCATCAGCGCTTCTGTAAACCGTGCGCTGATAACGTATTATTCTACGTATAAATATTTCACTATTTCGTTCAGATGTAATCCAGGGTCTTCCAAAGATAAAATCCCGCTGAAAATTAACCACCTTAGCGACACCATTCAGGCAGGCACTACAATTACATTTTCCATCTTTAACACCAAGCAATTTCAGCCGGCAACAATCTTTACAATCGAAGCAGAAGCGATCGATCTGAAAAGTGTCATAATCTCAAATATGATTAACCCGGAATCCAGGATAATTTATTTATGAAGTGCCCGTTATTGTTTCATTTTTAAAAACCGGAGTCAAATTTTCTGCTTTTATCCCTGAACAATCATAAAATCGATAAAACGCAAAGTTTTTACTAAAACCCAAAACAGATAATCTGACGTTTTTGAAAAAATATTTAAGCACCTGCTCAATTTCCCAGGCAGAATTTACGTGTTCATATTGCATCAATATCTGGTAATCTAATCCGTATTTTTTTTTAAACTCAAACCCGGTAATTCTTGTCCCAAGACTCCAAAGCAACGTACCTTCATTTGGAATAGCTACTCTTAAATGACCACTTTTCTCGTTTAGCAAAGTTGCCGCTTTTGCAACTACGTCAGGCAGATTAAGAATATGCTCAAATGTTGCTATGGATGTAATTCTTTCATATTTAATCCCATGTACTTCACTGATATCATTATAAATTGTACGTACTTTTTTTATCAGAGGGCTATTTTCGTATAATTCGTTAAATGGTTCAACAATATCATATTCTTGATGTACCGGTTCATATTTTAACTGGTTGAGAGTTCCTGCACCAATTTCAAGAGTTGACATTTTCTTATTTCCGGCAACAACATCCTCCGCTGTTTTTTTGTGCATCCAGGATTCCAATCGTTTTGTCAAAGAAGTCGTTGTGGACTTCCCCTCTCTGCTGATTAAATAATGCTGATGATATATTTTTTTATATGCCTCAGGGAGTTCGGCTCTTTTCTTCGGAAATTTTTCAAATGACATCTGACGGCTCATTATAATTAGTTTTATACTTCCCCCTGATTTGATTCCATTTTATTTTATAAAGATCTATGAGCATCCCAAAACCGTGACGAACCATATTTACACTTGCCCCTTCCTGGCAACGGAGAACCACAGGTAAGCGCTTTATGTCATAATTTCTTTTTAATGAGATATATAACAACTCAACATCAAAGGCAAACCCATTTATTTTACTAATGGAAAACAAATCTATCGCAACTGATGCTTTAAATCCTTTCATACCACATTGCGTGTCAAAATATCCTCCGGCTACAAATCTGCCAACAATAAAAGAAAATAGCTTACTCCCAATTTTCCGGAAACGTGAAATTTCAGCAAAATAGACTGAACCAGGTAATGTTCTGTCGCCAACAACTACATCAAATTCCTTTACAGACAGATAATTTAAAAAGTTCTCAAAAGCAGAGTATTCAAATGGGACATCAACATCCGTGTATATTCGATAATCTCCTTTGGCTTGTAACATACCAGATCTGACGGCACTTCCTTTGCCTAAATTCTTATTGTTTTTATAGAAAATGCAACCCAGATCACGAACTATTTTCTCCGTTGCGCCATTATCTTCAGAACCATCATCAACAATAATTACTTCGTAGGAAAACTTTTTACCATCTAAATAATTTAGTAACCCAGGTATATTATTGCTCAATACCTCGGCACCTTGATAGGATGGTATGATGATACTTAAATGCATAAAATTCAGAATTACAGTGAAATCTGTTATGATAGTCGAGGTGGCCTTTATTTCAAGTACTTCCTGTCAAAAATATTGTACTTCATAAGACAATACACAGCACGGATTGCATCTTTCATCCTGATCTTTTTCCCTTCCTCGTAAGTTCTTCCATAATAAGAGATGCCAACTTCATAAATCCTGATATTTTTAAATCTTGATATTTTCAAAGTCACTTCTGGTTCGAAGCCAAACCGTTTTTCTTTGAAAAGAATCTTCTTTACCATTTCCGCCCTGAAAAGTTTGTAGCAGGTTTCCATGTCGGTCAGATTCAGGTTTGTAAAAATGTTGGAAAGCGTAGTCAGGAACCTGTTGCCAATGGAATGCCAGAAAAACAGGATCCGGTGCGGGTTTCCACCCATGAAGCGGGAACCATAAACTACATCAGCGAAACCATCGAGGACAGGTTTTAGCAAAATGTTATATTCTTCCGGGTCGTATTCCAGGTCTGCATCCTGGATAATAATAAAATCGCCGGTTGCCAGTTCGATTCCTTTGTGAAGCGCAGCACCTTTTCCCTGATTTACTGTCTGGTTAAACAACCGGATATCTTCAGAAGCATGCGCAGCAATATAGTCTTCAACTACTTTTTCGGTTCCGTCTTTGCTGCAGTCATTCACGATAATTATCTGCTTCCTGACGTTGTGGATCAGTTTAACTGCAAGCACCTTATCAAGGATCAGGTGGATTGTCGGTGCTTCGTTGTACGCCGGTATCAGGATACTCAGTAAAGGTGTGTTCATAATCATCGGGATAAATCCGGGCAAAAATAAAATAAATTATTCAGGCTAAAATCATTCGTGGAAATAAATACGCTTGACCCGCCGCGAAATGCTGGTCAGAATCTCGTAAGGAATCGTTTCCAAATCGTGTGCAAGATGCGCTATCGGGTATAGATTACCAAAAACAATCACCTCATCTCCTTCCCTGATGGGATTTCCAGATTCTTTTCTCCGGATTTCCGTGATATCAACCATGCATGTGTCCATGCTGATGTTGCCAATGACCGGCGCCGGAAAACCATGAATTGAGAGCCGCCCGGTTCCGTTACTCAATCGTCTGTTCAATCCATCGGCATAACCTACGGGTACAATTGCAATCCATGTGTCGTCGGTCGTGATGCCTTTGCGGTTGTAGCCGATCGTCTCCCCTGCTTTCACATGCTTGATTTGGGAAATGGTTGATTTCAGCGTGCTGACATTCCGCAGGTGGCTTTGCTCATCAGGGTTAAATCCAACGCCATACAGGCCGATTCCCAGCCGGACCATATCCATACCGGCATCCGGGAAACGTGAGATCCCGGCTGAATTCTGAATGTGTGTGAGAAACTTATATCCTAATTCACGTTGAATCTTCCCCACCATTTCATTAAAACCGGCAATCTGGTTTTGGGTAAAAATATCTTCATGTGGATCTTCACTGGCTGCAAGGTGCGAAAACACAGATTGAACAATGATCCCGGGGGTTTTTGTTAACTTACCCAACAGGATGTCCAGGTCCTTTGGTTCAAACCCAAGGCGGTGCATACCGGTATCCAGCTTCACATGAATTTTGACAGAGTCTTCCGATTCAGGTGGATTTTCAATCAGTGATTTTTCCAGCATTTCCAGAACACGGAAGCAAAAAATTTCGGGTTCAAGCCGGTACTTTAAGAGAAGGTCAAAGCTGTCTTCTTCAGGATTCATCACCATGATCGGAACAGAGATCCCCGATTTCCGCAATTCAACGCCTTCATCAGCGTAAGCCACAGCAAGGTAATCCACTTGGTTAAACTGAAGCAGGTTGGCGATCTCAAAACTTCCGCTGCCATACGAAAACGCTTTCACCATCGCCATGGTTCTGGTTCCCGGTTGCAGCTTCGACCTGTAATAGTTCAGGTTATGAACCATCGCATCAAGGTTGACTTCCAGGATGGTTTCATGCACTTTTTGTTGCAGCAACCGGTCGATTCTCTCAAACTCGAATATCCTGGCGCCTTTGAGTAGAATGGCTTCATTGCGGAATGAAGAAACCGGGAACCTTAGCAAAAAGTCGTCCGTACTATTGAAAAAAACCTTTTCCATTGGAAACTTATCCGCCTGCTGACTGATTTCCGGTCCGATTCCGATGATCCTGCTGATTCCTTTGATGGAGAGAATTTCCGCAATTTCGCCATAGAATTCCTCAGGCTCACGGCCACTCTGGAGAATGTCGGATAAAATGATCGTTTTCTTTCTGTGTTGTTTCTGCTGATTCAGAAAATCAAGGGCCACACCGAGAGAATTGATATCGGAATTATAACTATCGTTGATCAACGAGCAATGTTGAATGGCTTCCTTCAACTCCATCCGCATGGCAATCGGTGTCAATATAGCCATTCTTTCACGGATGACTGCATTCGGATAATGAAAAAATAACATTATTGCCCAACAATGAATGGCATTTTCAATCGATGCTTCATCTACAAACGGGAGGGAAACAGACACTTCCTCTCCCTGAAAAAGCGCATGTAAAACTGTCTGGGAAGTAGCGGATGTAACGCTGATTACCTGCAGATCTGCAAAATTTTTTCTGCTCCATGAAAATTTATTGACATGTTCCAGGGAAGGCTCCTTGCTGATGGCCTCATGAATGATAGGGTGATCTTTGCAATAGATCAGATCATGTGAATGGCTGAAAAGCTTGAGTTTTTCTGATACTTTTTGCTGTAAACTCCTGAAATTCTCATCATGTGCATGCCCGATGTTGGCGAAAAGGCCGATATCAGGTTGTATGACAGGCTCTAGTTTTTCCATTTCACCCGGCTCAGAAATCCCTGCTTCAAAAATCGCAAGTTCATTGTCAGCGCTCATTTTCCAAACCGACAACGGCACCCCGATTTGTGAATTATAACTTTTGGGGCTCCGGATAATTTTTATCTCCCCGCTCATCAATTGGAAGAGCCATTCTTTGATGATGGTTTTCCCGTTACTTCCGGTAATGCCGATGACAGGGATTTGAAATTGTGCGCGATGGTAAGCACCTAATGCCTGGAGCGCAACCAATGTATCTTTAACAACGATAAAGTTGGGTTGTGAATTGCTGGATTGTTGAACTGACGAGCTCTTTGGAGAAGCAGCAACCTGCAACCAGGAGCCGGTAGCGGGAAGATGAGAAACCAAAAAGTTCCGCACTCCTTTTTCGAACATTTCTGAAATGTACCGGTGTCCGTCATTTCTCCTGGAAACTAAGGAGATGAAAAGCGTTGTTTCCGGGTGTGTGAGCCGGCGACTGTCAATTAATAAATCACGAACCGCTGGTGGTTCCTTCTGGTTCATGATGAGCGTTCCCTTCGTCAGGGTTGCAATTTGCAGCAGGCTATAAGTTGTTTCCGGCATTACTATGGGATTTCCGGTTCTTCCGGGGCAGGGTGCAGTGGATTGGCATGAAGCTGATCATGCTCCATTCGGTTATTGAATATCTCACACGCGAGATACACGGCATTGCGAAAGGCTTCAGGGTTTGCAATATTTTTCCCAGCCAGCTCAAAGGCAGTTCCGTGAGCAGGAGCAGTTCTCACATAAGGCAATCCGGCAGTAAAATTCACACCATCGTCGAATGATAAGAGTTTGAATGGAACCATGCCCTGGTCATGATATATCGCAAGAATACCATCGAACTGGCGAAATGTATCTGACCCAAAGAAACCATCGGCAGGATAAGTGCCAAATACCATGATGCCTTGCTGATACGCCTTTTCTATTGCGGGTTTTAGCACTGTATCATCTTCGTTCCCGATCAATCCGTCATCTCCGGCGTGCGGATTTATTGCGAGCACGGCAATCCTTGGTTTCATGATATTAAAATCTCTGAGAAGGGAACGATTCATTATCATGATCTTCTGCATAACCAGGTCTTCTGTGAGACTTTCAGCTACTTTATTCAATGGTATATGACCTGTGATAACGCCGATCCTGACAGAATTGCTGACCATCAGCATCAGGTAATCCCTGGTATTAAATTTTTGTGCGAGGTACTCGGTATGACCGGGGAAATTAAAACTCGGGGATTGAATATTCTTTTTGTTGATAGGCCCGGTGACCAAGACATCGATTTCGTTTTTTATGAGGTCGTCGGTGGCCATTTCCAAAGAAAGATAAGCCAGCTCTCCCCCAATGGAAGTCGATTGCCCCAAATCTATCTTCACTTCATCTTCAAGAATATTAATAATATTGGGTCTCCTGGCATGCGCCAGATCAGCCTTCTTCACAAGATTAAAGTTAAAATCGTTAATGTTCAACGTTTTCCTGTGATAAGATGCAGCTTTTGAAGAACCATAGACAAGGATGGTGTAATTTTCAAGCAGGCGCGGATCCTGCAACGTTTTTATAATAATTTCGTAGCTGATGCTGTTGACATCTCCATGGGTTATACCGACGCGGATCCGATGTTCTTTTTCAGGTGTCTGGGTCATTCTAAAGATTTTTAACAAAATTAAATAAAAGCCTTACCCCCACTCCTGTTCCTCCGGAACCCCGGTAGGAATCCCTTTTTTCAAGAAGTGCCGGCCCTGCTATATCGAGGTGGATATAAGGATAATCTGTGAATTTTTCCAGGAATTTACCGGCGGTGATTGCTCCTCCATCAGCAGGCCCAAGATTCTTCAGGTCAGCTATCTCGGATTTTATTCCTTCTCCGTATTCATCCCAGTTCGGGAATTCAACAATCCGTTCGTATGTGTTCCATCCGGCCGACTTCAACAGTTCAAGTTCTTTTTTGGCCTTCGACTGCATAGCGACCATTCCGAATTTGCCGATTGCACGACTGGCAGCGCCCGTAAGCGTAGCAAGGTCGATAACCAACTCCGGATCGTATTTCTTTGCATAACTCAGCGCATCGGCCAGGATCAACCTGCCCTCGCCATCGGTATTTATCACTTCCACGGTCATTCCGTTATGCATCCTGAGAATATCCCCGGAAACGATCGCTTGCGGACCTGGACGGTTATCGGTGGCAGGCATCAGGCCAATCACATGAACTTGTAACCCTGATTTGGCAATGGCATAAATGGCCGACGCCACTGCTGCAGCACCTGCCATGTCAACCTTCATATTGTTCATGAAATCGCCTGGTTTCAGATTCATTCCTCCGGTATCAAAGACAACACCTTTACCAACAAAAACATAGGGTTTTTTGTTTACCGGACTGTCAGGCAACCATTCGAGAATAGTGAATGTAGGCGGCTCATGGCTTCCTTTGTTGACGCCCAGAAGTCCGCCCATCCTGAGCGATTTAATCTTTTCCTTATTCATTACCTCAACCTTGATACCCACAGATTTTGCCAGCTTTTCAACTTCTTTTGAAAAAACCACCGCAGTCATAAAGGTATTGGGCTCATTAACCAGGTTCCTGCAATGAAAAACTGCCTCAACCAACGCCGACAATTGGTTTGCTTCTTTTTCGGAAACCTTCTTACAACAAATTGATATTTTTCCTAATGTATTTTTCTTTTTTTGGATTGTCTTATATTTCAGGAATTGGTAATTCCCAAGTGCGAGGCCTTCGGCATAAGCCAGTATCTCTGCCGGATCATTACCGGAATCCAGGATGACGATTTGCACAGCCTTCTGTTCATTCAGGAAGAAACCCAGAGAATCTCCAGCTTTCCTGCAATTTTCTATTCTGTTTGTGACTTCTTCCGGGGATTTCAGGAATTGAACGAATATCCAGTAACCAAGACGATTAAAAGAAAAAAAATCCTGTTTGTCTTTTTTCCTCTTGCCTGTGATGAATTGGATTTCACCGGGAGATAGATATCCTTCATGGATTTCAGAAACATCCTTAACCAGGAATGCAATGTTCTGATCTTTCCCGGGACGGGCTATTTTCTTAATATCCGCTTGCATGTTTTTTTGTACTTTTGGATACTGTTTTAACTTGCAAAGGTATAAAAAAACCATTCTGGACAACTGTTACACATGAGCCCCTACCAGCTTATCAAAAAAGCCCTGCGGCTTGAATTTCTCACGCCTGCCCAGGGAATCTCTTTGTTTGAGCAACTTCCACTGGGAGAATTGATGATGATAGGACATGAGCTGAGAAAGCTGCATCATCAGGAGAAAAAGGTTACGTGGATCATCGACCGGAACGTGAACATCACCAATGCATGTATTTCCGGATGTAAATTCTGTAATTTTTACAAACCGGTAAAACACAAAACCGTTTATATCACTTCGCTTGAAGAGTATGCCTGGAAAATCGAAGAGATGAAATGCATCGGAGGAAACCAGTTGCTGCTTCAGGGCGGACTGCATCCCAATCTCGGCATAGACTACTATACCGGGCTTTTTCGTCAGTTGAAGAAAATGTGTCCCGAACTTCATCTCCATGCTTTGGGACCACCTGAGGTCGTTCACCTGGCAAAGATGGAATCGCTTGGGTATCCGGAAGTATTAAAAAGACTGATGAACGCCGGACTCGACAGCCTGCCCGGTGCCGGTGCCGAAATCCTTTCCGATCGGGTACGGAAGATATTATCACCGGCAAAATGTACAGTCAAAGAATGGCTGGAAGTCATGAAAACCGCACATGTCCTCAAGCTGACAACTTCTGCAACCATGATGTTCGGGCATGTGGAAACACTCGAAGAAAGAATGAACCATCTGGTAGCCATCCGGAATGTTCAGACTCAAAAACCAACTTCAGCAAAAGGGTTCATTTCCTTTATTCCATGGCCATTCCAGGACGCGAATACGGTGCTTAAAAAAAAGTCCGGTATCACCAACAAAGTGACCCCGGAAGAATATATCCGTATGATTGCAATCAGCCGTATCATGCTTCCTAACATTCCCAACATTCAGGCTTCATGGCTTACAGTAGGGAAAGAAACAGCCCAACTTTGCCTCCATGCCGGAGCCAACGATTTCGGGTCAATCATGATCGAGGAGAACGTCGTTTCGGCGGCAGGAGCAACGCACCATTTCGACGCCAAAGGCATGCGAGAGGCAATCCTTGAAGCAGGATTTGAACCGCAGCTGCGAAATCAGCAATTTGAGCATCTTCCGTACCTGCTTTCCTGACAAGATCTCCCGTTATTTCTTTATCAGCTGTTTGTTTGCAAAGTCTGCATAAACAGTTTTCGCAATCTGAACTGATGCTTCATCGATAAATTGCGGATCCGTGATCGCAATCTGGGCTGACCATAAAAGATCATCTTTGCTGTTTCCGTAAAGATTGGCCGTGAGGTTCACCACAGTCGTAGTTGTCCAGTAACCACCAGTACTTACCACACTGTAACCGGGAGAATACAGCGGGTAACCCCACGAATAATAACTGTAATAATTGTAATAATAATCAGGGTACATGCTGGTAGTCTGTGGAACATAAGATTTGTCCTTATCCGTGTTTTGATAATTAAAGATGAGGATCCCGTCAACCCCAAGGCTGTCGAATTTCTTTTCCAGGTCTTTATAATCGTACTTTTTGTCAGGTCGTAATATGGAAAGCGAACCGATACATTTGATCCCTTTCTGCGAAAAATATTGTGCAAAATATTGTTCAAACGGCTGCCGATATTCAAGTTTGTCAAACATTCCCCATATCAACAAATGAGAAACATTCTTCTCAGCAGCCTTGGGATTCATATAACTGTTAAGCACCACTGGCGAGCAGGAGGTTAGCAGAACAGCGAAAAGGATCAGGAAAGATCCGGGAAACAGCGTACTTTTCTTTTTCATACTATTGATTTTAGATGGAACAATTCGGTTATTTTGAACAAATGTAAAGAAAATAGGAATATGTTAAATTCGCCTCAACAGAAGAAGCCAAGACCTGATCAATACGGAATCACCCAGTATGATAGAGGGAACAGCTTAGAAAGCATCGCTATAATAAGCTGTTTGAAAGGTAAATTCAAAAAAAATCAAATAATATTCAAGTTTAATCACGGGTACGAATCCCAGGGCAAGCCCTGGTTATCACTAACCCCGACCTTAAGGTCAAGGTTAGTGATAACCAGTACGTAACTGGACTTTAGTCTAAAAGATAATACTTTTCGTAGTGGACTCAATTCTAAAAATACCAGTTTCCCAAGATAATCGATTTAGAAACAGTTGATCAATCTCTATTTGGGTAAGGTATTCTGTGGTGCAATCTCTCCCATATGGGACTGACTAAAAAGTTGTTTTTATTTTCTCGCAG
>CAIWTA010000265.1 GCA_903915465.1 uncultured Bacteroidales bacterium
ATGACAGGCTATGCATGGACCATCTCAACCGGCGGAACCATTACCTCCGGTTCAGGAACAAATACGATCAACGTTTCCTGGAATACTGCCGGCTCCCAGACTGTTTCCGTAAATTATTCCAATGTTAACGGTTGCACTGCCGCAGGTCCTTCAGTTTATAACGTGACCGTTAACCCCAGGCCGGTTCCCGTGATCAACGGCCCTGCTTCAGCATGCGAAGGAAGTACAGGCAATATCTATTCCACCCAGGCAGGGATGACAGGCTATACATGGACTGTCTCTCCAGGAGCTGCAATTACTTCCGGAGCAGGAACCAATAGCATTACTGTAGCATGGAATACTGCAGGCTCACAGAGTGTCACGGTCAATTATTCCAACGGTTCAGGATGCCAGGCTGCTTCACCCGCAACTTTTGCAGTCCTTGTCAATCCCATGCTGGTACCTGTCATTACAGGTCCTGCATCGGTATGTGCAGTTTCAACCGGTAATATTTATTCAACACTAGCCGGGATGACAACATACAACTGGACCGTTTCATCAGGAGGCTTGATCACTTCCGGGTCAGGAACAAATGCGATCACAGTAACCTGGAATACGCTAGGTGCCCAGACTGTGAGCGTGATCTATACCTCGCCCACGGGATGTTCCCCTACAATTCCAACCGTTTACAATGTGACCGTAGGCCAGATGCCTGCCCCCACTATCAATGGAAGCACAAATCCTTGCCAGAATTCCGGATATTATAATTATAATACCGAGGGGGGGATGAATAATTACCTGTGGACTATTTCTCCAGGCGGCTCTATTATTTCAGGTGAAGGCAGTGATGTGGTTCAAGTCAGCTGGAATTCAGCAGGGGTACAGTGGATTGCCGTAGATTATACCAACCAGAGCGGATGTACTGCAACATCACCCACACAGCTTGACATCACGGTAAATCCCCTGCCTGATCCGGCGGGTAATATCACCGGCACTCCTGTGGTATGTGCTGGAACATCAGGAGTCTCTTATTCCTGTGCGCCAATCAATAACACGACGTATTATGTATGGCAACTTCCTGCAGGGGCAAGCATTGTAAGCGGTAACGGAACCACCACTGTCACGGTGGATTTCTCATCGGGTGCATCTTCGGGAAGCATCATTGTTTATGGGAACAACCTGTGCGGAAACGGAAACGCATCTTCTCCCTTCAGCGTTACAGTTAACCCTATCCCTGCCACTCCTGTGGTAACTTCGGCAGGATTACTGCTTACCAGCAGTGCTGCCGACGGTAACCAGTGGTACTACTCCCCGGTTCAGGGTGGTTCGGGCATCGCTTTGCAGGGTGCAACCAACCAGTCCTATACTGTAAATCAGGATGGATGGTTCTGGACAGAAGTGACCCTTAATGGCTGCAGCTCCGACTCTTCCAACCATGTTTATATTGGTACTGTCGGAATACATGAACAATGGGCTGTAAATGTCAACATTTATCCTGTCCCCAACAATGGCAATTTTATTGTTTCAATCACGCTGCCTTCACAGGAAGTATGTGCAATCAGGGTCATGTCGAACCTGGGTGTACAAATCTTTGAACTTAAGAATATCCAGGTAAACGGTCATTTGGAACAACCTGTTGACCTGGGGAATATTCCAAGTGGTTTATATTATGTTGAAATCAAAGGTGACAGATCCCAGATCATACGAAAGGTTGTGGTCGGGCATTAGAACTTTAACAGCGAATCATGGCATTGTTTATTCCACTGTCGAGTAGACTGGGGTAGTTTTAGCCCCAGTCTCTCACAGGTAGGGTCGAACACTGGCGCAGCAAATTTTCCGATCGTGTTTCCGGCAGCCGCCTCGTCAAATCCACATGAGTCCGGTACAATTCCGAAAGGTTTGATTTGCGTAAATATTGGTTTCTTTTTCATTAGTCTCCTGTTTTTCTTTGAACTAATTTTGCATCCTTAATTTATTCGGTTATGGATATGAAAATTCAACCGCGTAAACTTGGCTCAAACGGTCCCGAAGTTTCTGCCCTTGGTCTTGGCTGCATGGGGTTAAGTTATGGATACGGCCCTGCAACTGACAGGCAGGATGCCATCAAACTCATTCGGGCAGCTTTCGATGCCGGGGTTACCTTTTTTGACACTGCCGAAGTATATGGACCTTTTACGAATGAAGAAGTATTGGGAGAGGCCGTTGCCCCGTTTCGTAACCAGGTAGTTATTGCTACCAAATTCGGCTTTGATGTAAATGCCTTTCCGGGGCTCAACAGCCGCCCTGAGCATATAAGGCAGGTGGCCGAAGAATCATTGAAACGTCTGAAAACAGATGTGATCGACCTGTTTTACCAGCACAGGGTCGATCCCAAAGTGCCCATAGAAGAGGTTGCCGGAACGATCAAAGAGCTGATAAAGCAAGGGAAGGTAAAGCATTTTGGTCTTTCAGAAGCGGGTGTTAAAACAATCCGCAGGGCTCATGCCGTTCAGCCGGTCGCAGCGTTGCAGAGCGAGTACTCCCTTTTCTGGCGGGAACCGGAGGCTGAGATCATACCCGTCCTTGAAGAACTCGGTATCGGCTTCGTGCCGTTCAGCCCGCTGGGAAAAGGGTTCCTGACCGGAAAGATTAGCGACAACACGACATTCGATAAATCAGACTTCCGCAGTACCGTTCCCCGCTTTACACCGGAAAACAGGAAAGCAAATCAGTCCCTGGTTGACCTTGTCATACAACTTGCGGCTAAGAAGAAGGCCACCCCTGCCCAGGTTGCGCTTGGCTGGCTACTTGCACAAAAACCCTGGATCGTACCGATACCCGGCACCACAAAATTGGAAAGGTTGAATGAAAACCTTGGTTCCGTGCATGTAGCATTTACTTCAGAGGAACTGACCGAGATCGAGACCGCCTGTTCCAGGATAAAGATAACAGGTGAAAGGTATGGCGAGAGCAGTGCTAAACTGATCGACCGCTGAAGATTTCAAAACAAATACTGACCCCCTTAGCAGTTTGATCGACCGAAAGGGAAACCTGATCGATCTATGGTATGTTTTCGATGCAAATGAAAATGCATTGGGAAAGAAACTTGAGCCCCGTTTTTAATTTCTCTTTTTTCTTAAACTAAATCATTAATGTTTAGTGTCTTGGTGTCTTAGCGGTGAAAAAGAGTTTTCGGAGTGGGCTCAAATTTTGTCATGGTATATTCGTTTGCCCGGTAAATCTCTCAATGATATGCAAATAAAAGGACAGGAGGAATCAGCAGCA
>CAIWTA010000266.1 GCA_903915465.1 uncultured Bacteroidales bacterium
ATAGTCTAATAATCAATAGTATAAATATTAATATAAATTAAGTTACTGATAATGTGTAGATTAATTTATATATACTACTGCAATTAGGAAAAGGAATTTAAGACAGCTAAAATTAACAGATATCATGCCATAAATTACTGATTCTTGTCACTCCCCATTCCATTCCCTGAAGAACTGCTAAAGATACTGTTCCATGAACTGGTGCCGTTGCTCAGCCATAATTGAAGGCACGAGCAATTCCTGTTGCTCCAAGTGCATCCAGTCGATCCGCATCCTGAACTACTGCCAGCTCCGGTGAGAAAAACTCCGGTGTAAAATTCCCACCCTTGAATGAGATATTCATCATTATGCTTACTACAAGATCAATTACATTTTCATCTACTGAAAGGCTTTCGAGGAACATTTGGGCTTTCAGAACGCCAATAGATTCATCCGTAAATTTATGGTCAGCGATATCGTGCAGCAGGGCACCCAGTTCGACAATAAACAAATTGACTGATTCTGTCTGAGCTATTGTTTTGGTATTCTTCCAGACCCGTTCAATATGCCTCCAATCATGACCACCTTCGCGTTTTGTAGCTCTGATTTAACAAAGACTACAGTTTTTTCAATTATTTCTTGGTCGGTCGTTGGATTCCTTTACATATTTTATGGCTTGGCAATCTGGATGAATTCAATCGGGGCACCATTTTCTTCGATAAAAGCAACGATATTCCCTTCTGATGGGCTGTTTGGCTCTATAATCACCTTTTTACCTCGGATAGCCTCGTAGATATCCTCGACCTCAAAGGCGACATGAGGCATGGTTTTAACGATCTCTGGTAGCTGGCAATCCCGTTCATACCTCATCCACTCAATACCGTATTCACTTTTCTCGTAACCATAGTGGAATACTTTGTAATCTTTCAAATAAACCTCACCATCAATGGGTTTGCTCGTGGGAATGCCAAGATGGTGGTACTTCAGGTTTGATTTTTTGTTCATGTGTAAATTTTTTAATGCTTTGGACATATGTGAATTCAGGATTAAAACGGCATTTATTTGGTTCTCCCACCTGAAATTTTATCGTACTCAATATCGTTGGGCTCCCATAATTCAATTTTATTTCCTTCGATATCCATGATATGAATAAATTTCCCATATTCGAATGATTCTATCGTGTCCAGAATTACCACATTGTCAGATTTCAATTGTTTGACAAGGGCTTCAATATTCTCCACCCGATAATTGATCATGAAATCCTTGGTGGATGGTTCGAAGTATTTTGTTGTTTCTTTGAATGGGGTCCACTGAGTAAACCCCTTTTTTGTCGAATCTGCCCCTGTCCGCCATTCAAAGGTTGTACCATACTCATTAGTTTGTAGTCCAAGATTTTTCGAGTACCATTCCTTTATTTTCTGTGGGTCTTTACATTTAAAGAAGATACCCCCAATTCCGGTTACTTTTTTCATCTTTGGTGTTTCAGTTGGATTCGATATTATTTTGTTGATTGCAAAGCCAGCACCAAAAGTAGCAATGAATGCAACTGATAGTACAATTGGTCTGAGTATTTTATTTTGCATGGTGCGTGGATTTTATTGTTTCCGTTACTTTTCGAATAAACTCCGATTTTCCATCGGTTTAACCTAAAAAATCTTTCCCGAAGCTCCATGCCTTGCCGATTTGTTCACCAAGACTCCAGTAAGCAGGTTCATACATTGAAAACAAGAATGGCTGAACTTTAACCAGATCAACTTTCCCGTTTGTCATATATTTATCCTCGCAATATGTTTCAACGATACTTCCGATGAATATTTCATGAGATTTCGAATCCAGAACCTGTGTTAATTCGCACTCCATGTTGATTGCACATTCTTCAATCATCGGTGCATTTTTTAAACTGCCATAGAAATTTTTAAATAATTTCGATTTATCTATGGTCTTGCCTGATACCAAGCCAATATAATCTGTTTCTTTTAACATGTTTACAGAAGGAATATTCACACTGAAAGTTTTATTTTCTTTTATTCCCTGATTGGTGTAATGCGATTTGCTCATAGCCATACCAATAGTTTTGAACCCCAGTATTCCAATCCATGCAATGGTGATATAATTTGCTTTTCCATTAATATCTGCACCTACTATAGCTGTAGGGGTAGGATATAAGCAATTTTCTGCTCCTATAGATTTTTTCATGAATTTTATGTTTATTTAGCGATTAATAAAAAAATTAAAAGATTTCATGTTAAATCAATACTCCGGTAGCTTTTTAACAATGAAATTAACAATGACATGTTCGTAAAAACTTGTATGATGGACTGAAGGTCATTAATCATCTTGATAAAGAATAGCCAAAGATAGAAAACAAAGGAACATGACGGGTATTGCTTATATTAACATATCTTTCTATTTGGCGCATATTAAGCCCCAACAATAAACGATTATTTGGAAACGACAGATTGCTATTACCAATGAGATCATTCCGCTGAGAGTCTATAAATATAAAATATTGCATGTGTTCACTGTGGGGGAAAGTCGAAATGTAAAATATCGCCAATATTTGACTTTGTCTATTTCACAAGGCACCCCCTGTTTTATACACGATATGACCCATTAATAGCTGATAATGTGACATCGGGTTATTTGTAAAAATTTCTTTCACAATGGAACTGGTTCCTGATCTTTTTTACATTTTGCCGTTTATCATTTCCAAAAAAAATTTTGAATTTTGGGACAAATTTTCCAACAGCCAGCTTTTACATCAGTATAATTTGGAGATTTGATGTTAGTGCCTGGTAGAATGTACAACCGCTTGTTGACTTCAAGCATAATTGATTGAACCCTTTCGTCTTTTCGGTAATACTCCAATGGGACTACTGATCCGGAATAAGGTGTATTGATGCCAACGGTCAGATTCCGCTGCCTGAAAAAACCTTCAGCAATTTGTAGAAGTGCAGTGGGAGTATGAAAGCTGTCTGTGTCAAGGTTGTAATCGGGTCGAACTTCCTCTTGGCATATATCCCGCTTCATTGGAACATCAGGAAATGAATGGCAGTCCAAGATCAAGGCTGTTCCATAATTTTGCAGGCAACCCTTAACGACATCAGCAAGCATATTGTGATGGGGAATAAAGTATTCATTGATTATCCTCGCCCGCAGTTCGGGAGAAATAACACGCAAGGGGGTTCCATCGTCCCTTTTGGAATATAGAACCCCAACGCAAAAAGCATTATACCAGATCTCCCCTGCAGTCAATCCGGAGAAATGTCATCCGAAGTAAATAAGTGTTAAGATCGTCAGAAAGTTCGTGATGAAGTTCGTGATTAAGATCGAAAGCGTTGTTCCTTATGTTTTTCCTCACGGCTCACGGCTCACGTTTTTCCTCACGCTTTTTTCAATGCCGGTGTTGCTTTTTGCCTGAAATGCCTTATTTTTGCTTATTCATTGAGGATTCTACATTGAAAACACTGCCTTAAACCTGAGAACCGGCGACTAAAGCCAGCTGAGAGAAGTCAGATGCCAGAGAACCACCAACCACCGATCACAAGCCACCAAAAAAAACCTGCAATATGAAGAAGTTTGTACTATTGTTACTTGTATTACTTGCATGGGCCCACAGCTCACAGGCGCAATACACCCTGCCTTTTACTGAAACTTTTATGTCGTATTCTGCTTTGCCTGCAGGATGGGTCTCCTGGCAATCTGCTGGGAGCGGAGATTACTGGGATGCGACTTTCGGGATGGGGGGGACGTCAGACGGCTGCGCTTTCAGCTGGTACGACGGCACCATCTGGCTGATCTCAAAATCAATCACCGTCCCGGCCGGAGGATCGGTCGATATCAACTTTTATCAGCAGAATACTTTTCCGAGTTTTTATGTAAAGCACGGACTGTATTACTCCACCACCGGCGCACAGAATCTGGCGGCATGGACGGCCATCAATGCCAACCTTGGACCTGGTGACTGGAACTGGGCAATCTCCCCCACCTATACGCTTACGGGTTATGCGGGAACGACAGTGTATGTTGCCTGGGAATATGAAGGGTCTTTTGCGGATGGATGGTACGTCGACAATGTTCATATGGAAGTCACGAATCCATGTCAGGCCCCTACGGCGGTCAACGCAACGGGTATTACTGCAAATTCGGCCATACTTGGCTGGACTGCCGCCTCTCCCGCTCCCTCAAACGGCTATGACATTTATTACAGCACCTCCCCTACAGACCCGACCTCCTCGACAGTGCCTACGGCTACCGTGGGAGCCGGGATCACCACGTATTCCATGGTTTCATTGAGTGCAAACACGGTTTACTATGCCTGGGTTCGCTCAAACTGCGGAGGATCCAGCGCTTCCTGGACCAATGTTTACTCCTTCACCACGCTTTGCAACGCGGTTAGCGTGCTTCCGTTCAACGAAGGTTTCGAGTCGGGGTATACCGATCAGACCCCCGTGGGGCCTTGCTGGACCCAGGATGGAGGGATCTACAGTTATTACTGGACGGCCAACAGCTCCCAAACGACCTTCAACCGCGGACCACGCACCGGGAACTGGGATGCAACTCTACTGCATTACGGGAATGCCTGGATGTTCAGGAAATTTACCCTCACCGGCGGAATGTATTACACCGTTTCCTGCTGGGCGCAACAGGATGGCTCAACTCCCACCGATGCCACCGTTGAACTGAAATACGGCAGTGTTGCGACACCTGCCGGCATGACCGGTGCCATACAATCTCCCACAGGACTTACCACAACCTACACACAAATCTCGGGTTCCTTTGCTCCCGCAACAACCGGGGACTATTACATCGGCATCCACGGGGCGATCAACGGTACCCCGATGTACATCACCCTCGATGACATCCAGGTAAGCCTGACCTATTCCTGCTTTCCTCCCACCGCTGTTGCTGCAACTGCCATCGGCCAGACTTCAGCCAGCATCTCCTGGACTCCCCCGGCATCGGCACCTTCGGGCGGATATGACATTTATTACAGCACTTCCTCAACTCCCCCTACCATGAGTACCACCCCCATTGGTTCGGTTGCTGCAGGGGTAACGTCCTATACGATGACGCCCCTCACCCTGGGTACAACGTATTATGTATGGGTACGTTCAAACTGCGGAAGCGGAAATCTCAGTATGTGGTCAACGGTATATTCCTTTTCGACCCATGGTATCGTTCCGACAGCGATTACAGTCCCGGGAACCTACCCGAATTTAACCGGTGTGGGTGGTGCATTTGAAGCCATCAATGCCGGCGGATTAAACGGGAATACCACCATCAGCATCACGGCTGATCTCACCGAACCCGGTACCTATGCCCTGAATGCCTGGACCGAAAATATTCCCGGGTCAAACTATACCCTGCTGATAAAACCTGATGCCAGCACACTGCGAACAATCAGCGGTACGCTCACCTATTCGGCCTCCTTACCTGCTCTGATCAGAACCAACGGAGCCTGCCGTTTCACTATTGACGGACAGACAGGTAAATACCTGACTTTCAGGAATACTACGGCATCACCCGCAGGTACCGCAGGCACGATACTGTTCAACAACGGCTCGCAGAACTGTTATCTGAAAAACTCGACCATCGAAAATAACTACAGCTCGACATCCTATGGAACCGTGACCATCGGAAATACCGGCAACAATTCGGTCGAGATCTCGGGGAACGATGTACGTGATGCAACAGCAGGGACCGTCGGGAATCCGGCCGTCGGGATCTACTGTGCCTCCCAGACCGGTTCACTAAGCATCCTCAACAATAACGTGTATAACTTCAACAGCTACGGCGTACTTATGTTTGCTGCTTCCAATGGTGCAATCATCAGCGGAAACAGTTTCTATTATAATTCTTCCACGGCACCCACCGGATCGCAGTATGTCATTTATCTAACACCTTCGACATTCAACCACCTGATATCCAACAATTACATCGGCGGTCAGGCACCGCTTTGCCAGGGGAGTGCCTGGAATTATCCAGGCACTGCTGCCTTTACAGGGATAAATGCAACTGGCACTGATGCAGGTCTTACAACTATCTCGAACAACATGATCGGGAATATTGCCATGACCAGTTCTGGGGCGCCCAACTTTAACGGGATCACAATCGGAACCGGACTATTCAGCATCATGAACAACACCGTTGGCAGTGAAACTGTTGCGGGCTCTGTAACCTTTGCAGGAACAGGAAAAGTTTACGGACTTTACCTTACCTCGGTCAATCCTTCCAACGCGGTGGAGAACAATATCTTTGGGAACTGGTCACTGACCTCAGCTTCCGGATCCCCGACTGTCTATGGCATGTACGTTTATTCGGTGAATGCCAGAAAAAATAAGATTTTCAATATTTCTGCTTCAAACGCTGCCCTGACTCCAAATATATATGGAATTTTTTGCTGGGGTGCAGGTAATATAGTTAATGAATACTCCAATAACATCATCTCCCTGGATGCCGGGGCTGCAACAAACCCGACCATATACGGTTTTTACAATGACTCCTATACCAGTATGACCTTGAAATTCTATTATAATGATATCCATATCAGCGGTCCGCCTACGGGAACATCATCAACATATACCTATTATGGCATGATAAACAGTTCAACCGAATTTAAAAACAACATTTTTCCCAACCTGAGGAGTTCAGGCGGGACAGGCAAGCATTATGTCATCTATATATTGGACCCACCTGTTATGAACTCAGATAATAATGATTTTTATACTGTGGCAGGACCGTTTAGCCATTATAATTCTACTGACCAGAATGATCTGGCTGCCTGGAGAAGTGTTACCGGACAGGATGCCCATTCTCTGAGTACCGATCCTTTATTTGTTTCCTCCTCAGATCTGCATCCCCAGCAGCCCCTGCTGGTTGCAGGAACACCGGTAACAGGCGTCACCACCGACTTTGCAGGGATAACCCGGGCAACTGTTCCAACCATTGGCGCTTATGAACTTACACAGGTAGCTACCACTGCTGCGACTGCTGTCACTCAAACAGCAGCGATCCTGAACGGCACGGTGAATGCGTGTTCGCAAAATGTAGTCACTTCGTTTGATTACGGTCTCACAACCTCTTACGGAAGCAGTGTCGCCGCCACGCCTTCGCCTGTTACAGGTAATACTGCAACCGGGATTAGCGCGTCTCTTACAGGTCTGACAATCAATACGCTTTACCATTACAGGGCTGTAGGCACTGTAGGCACTTCAAAATATTACGGGGCCGATATGACCTTTGACCTGGTGCCGACACCTTCCATCACTTCGGGTCCCACAACAGTTTGTGCAGGGGTGCCAAACAATGTGTACACAACCCAGCCAGGGAAGGCGAACTATGCCTGGACTGTGGTTGGTGGTACGCCAACAGCAGGCGGCACATCCACAAGCAATACAGTAACAATAACCTGGAACACGACAGGATTGCAGTCTGTAAGCGTAAATTACCAGAACTCCAGCGGCATTTCAGCGCCCTCGCCCGCAGTCTATGGCGTTATAGTCAATCCGGTTTCAGTCGGAGGCAGTATAAATCCGGCAGCAGTGACCATCATTATCGGTTCTTCCACCGGAACACTCACACTTGGCGGGTATACAGGGGTTATCCAGAAATGGCAGAGGCGGTTTAACGGAGGGTCTTATACCGATATTACGAATACCCTGCCAACCTATTCTGAAACTCCCGGGGCCGTAGGTGTTTACGACTACCGTGTTGAGGTGATGAGCGGTACATGCAGTGCCGCCTACAGCGCCCTCTCAACCGTGACCGTGAATTATCCCAACCTTGTTCCCGGAACTGTCTCTCAAAACGCTACCGTCTGCAGCGGTTCTGCTGCCCCCACACTCACCAGCACCCCTCCCAGCGGAACTTCGCCTACATACCAATGGCAAAGTTCGACCGACAATGTCGTGTTTATCAATATCGGGGGTCAGGTTGGTGCAACTTACAGTCCGGGAGCCCTCTCCGCAACGACTTACTTCCGACAGATGCAGAATTCCACTGGCACCAACGGAGGGCCCTTGCCTACAAACAGCGTGACCATTACTGTAAATCCTCTTCCTGTGCCCACGATCACCGGTGCGGCATCAGTCTGTGCAGGCACAATGGGTGTCACTTATTCTACCGAAGCAGCGATGACAGGCTATACCTGGACTGTTTCATCAGGCGGAACGATAGCTACGGGGCAGGGGACAGCTTCGATTGACGTCTTGTGGGGTTCATCGGGATCTCAATGGTTAACTGTAACCTATACCAATTCTGCGGGTTGTTCCCCTGCATCACCAGCCCAACTTAATGTAAATGTTCTTTATCTTCCCGATCCGGCAGGTGTCATTTCAGGAACAGCAACGCTATGCGGCGGAACTCAGGGTGTTGCTTATTCTGTGGCACCCATCGGCAATGCCACAGCCTATGTATGGACACTTCCGGCAGGGGCAACAATTGCTTCGGGTGCAGGAACAAACAATATAACAGTGAACTTTGCTTCCAATGCTTCATCGGGGAATATGACAGTATACGGGAATGATGTCTGTGGAAATGGAGCTGTATCTCCAGCCTTCGCGGTTACTGTAAATCCGCTTCCCGCTGATGCAGGAACGGTTTCGGGCCCTTCAACCGTATGCCAGGGTGAAAACGGTGTTAACTATTCGGTTGTCACCATTGCCAACGCCACAAACTACAACTGGACAGTTCCCTCTGGAGCAACCATTGTTTCGGGCGGAACCACCAACACCATCACTGTTGACTTTGCCATGAGCGCAACAGCAGGAAATGTGACCGTTTACGGTTCAAACAGCTGCGGCAACGGTGCTGTCTCTCCTGCCCTTGCCGTGACGGTTAACCCCAAACCCGCAACCCCGGTGGTTACAGCTATAGGCGATACGCTTACCAGCAGTGCCTCCAGTGGCAACCAGTGGTATTTCTCGGCTACACAGGGTGGCACAGGGAACATCATCCCCGGTGCAACTTCCCAGACTTACCAGGCAACACAAACCGGCTGGTACTGGACGGTTGTAAATGCAGGCGGTTGCGACTCCGATCCTTCGCTCAGGGTCTATATCCTGATGGTTGGGGTTGATGAACTGCGGGCAGGAAACTCCAACATCTTCCCGGTTCCAAACGACGGGAAGTTTACGGTTTCGATGACATCTGCCTCAAAGGAAAACTTTACTATCACTGTTTTCAACAACCTGGGCGTACTGATCCGTGAAATCAGAGATGTTCAAGTGAATGGCCGTTTCAACCAGGTTATCGACCTGAGGCCAGTTGATCCCGGAATTTACATGGTTGTGGTCAGGAATAGTGAACAACAAATCGTAAGGAAGATCATCGTCGGTAAGTAAAATACCACCATCAGTGTGACTCATTTTTTATGAGTATTAGTGTTTATTTGGGCCATCCCCTGGTTTGGAGATGGCCTTTTACTTTTCGTTTTACGAATCAGCCGTTAGGGTGGAAAGGCTGGCCTGAATGACCACCCTCTGCCGATTTTGATTGACCACACTACTAACGTTGATATCAATGGAGTGAGGTGGTCAGGTCGTTCCGGCAAAGTCTGGTCAAAGCGGGCATTTTTTCCAGGTAGCGGACAATCTTATCAGCACATACTTATGGGTGAAAAATGCGGTGTATTGGCTGGTGGACACACCGACGGTTTTATCAAACTCGGGCTGAAGTAAATTGACCTCCCCTATGCCTTGATTGTTAAAAGGGTAAGCTTGAATACTTCGTTCAGGGTTACTGGAAAATGATCCCAGCTGTTAAATCTTATCGCTGAACTTTTCTCCGAATAAAAAAGCAAGATGGGTAATTAAAGGGAACTTGCTGAAGGTTTTTCTGATTATTGTGTTTTTCATGAGTTCCATTCCAAGCCTTTTCCTTAAATCAAATTCATAAGCTTTCATTGTCTGGCTGCTGAAATCTCCTGATCTGAAACATCTCAAAACTTGCATAGCCGCTGCATTCCCGCTTACAATTGCATTCCCTATGCCGGCGCCGCTCAGGGGGTCAGCCAGTGATGCGGCATCGCCGGCCAGAACAAATCTCTCGCCCGACCTTACCGGGTTATATGAGCCAAGGGGGATCCCCCGGCTTTCAAGCGGGCCGCATTGTTCAGCCAGCCTGAACTTTTTATGCACCGGTCCCTCCCCTCGCAAAATGCCTATAAAAGCTTCCTTTAGATTGATGTTTGCGGATGATATTTCATCGGATAACATACCAAACCCGGCATTTACCAATCCTTCGTAAATGGGAAAAATCCAGAAGTACCCTGAGCCGTACTTCGCTCCGGCATAAAACTCTGTTTGGTCTTCACGAACCCCTGAAACTCCTTTGAAATAAGCCCTAACTGCTGAAACATGGTGCTTCCTGCTGATTGTATTCCCGCCAAGAATTCTCGAAGTAAGACCGTTGATGCCATCGCAACCCACTATCATGTGACAGCTGATTTTCAGTCCTCCGTCTGTTGTCCTCAAATCAAAACCATCAGGTGTCCTGCTGAGGTCCCCGATACTGTCACCCCTGTAAATGCGGGTAAGAGGCTGCGAGGCAACCTGAGATAATAAAAATTCGTCAAAATACAACCTTCTGCATGTATAGGCCTCATTGTCCCAACGCTGTCGAAACACCCTGTTGTTGTAATGGAATACCGATCCCCTGATCCTGAGTTTTTGCGTAATCTTCCCGAACTCAATGTCGAAATCAGGGATAATGTTCTTTAAGGTTTCAATAGCTTCTCCGGGTATGGCATCTCCGCAAACCTTGTCTTTAGGGAATTCCTGCTTGTCAATTACAGCAATCCGCAGTCCCGACTCCTTTAAAGAAAGAGCGCAGGCTGTTCCTGCCGGACCGCCTCCCATAATGGCCAGATCGTAATTTTCTTCAAACAAATTGCCTTCTGATTTACATGTAAAAGTAAAGCATTTCAGAAGCATTATTATATAAATTACTCTGATGCTTTGTGGTCAATGTATAAAAGCCGGCGCATCTGAACACCTTCCTCCCGTTTTGTTTGACCACCTGGTATTATTAACAATCAATCAATTGAAATTGTCAATTAATTCAGGCAAAGGCGGGTTGACCTGTAAACATTTTTTAGGACGAGTCAGTTGGATTAATCATCGATACACCAATTCTTTCTCCTTCCTTGATCACAGTTTCATAACCCTTTAAAGTATTAATCAATAAATCTTCATCGATGCGAATTTTGTTTTTTTCAAACAGCAGCACTACCGTGGAACCCCCAAATTTGAAATACCCTTTCTCTTCCCCTTTTTTTACAAAGTTCCCCGTATAAGTCTGCACGATACTTCCTACCATGGTTGCACCTACTTCAATCATCACAACATCTCCAAACAAGGGGTTTGACATGATGGTAAATTCCCTTTTGTTCAGACAGAATATTTTAGCCATTTTGCGCAAAGCAAGGGGGTTAACTGAATAATAATCGCCGTCAATCCGGGTGATGGGTGATACACTTCCGCTAATGGGAAAATGGAAACGGTGGTAATCGAAAGGGGCAAGCCGGATGATCACCAGGGTGCCATCAAGGTAATTTTGAGCAAGGCGGGCATTATTCAAAAACGAAAAAATATCGAAGCGGCATCCTTTGATGATAAAATCGCTGTTGCTGATATTGGCATATGCCAGTATTTTTCCATCGGCAGGCGACACTGTAACGGTTGAGTTGGTATCCACCGGTCTGGCATTATTCTTTAGTTTCCGGGTAAAGAAATCGTTGAAAGAGTTGAACTCCTGTTTTTGGGCGGTACTCATGTCGATATCAAATTC
>CAIWTA010000267.1 GCA_903915465.1 uncultured Bacteroidales bacterium
ACCGTGGGGGTAACCCACGGGAAATGTAATAATTACAAATTCATCCCTGAAAGGGGTGAATATCATAATAAACGAAATAAATAAAATTTAAACAGTCTCTAAAGGAAGGTAAAAAAATCTTCTGAGTCATTCAACAATCTTCATCTCCCTGATAAGTCGCGTTGCTCCTGCATATTTATCGATGACAAATAAGCAATACCGGATGTCGAGAGAGATGTTCCTGCACTGACCGGGATCGTACATCAGATCACTCATGGTTCCTTCCCAATTGCGGTCGTAATTCAATCCGATCAGGTTTCCCCTGGAATCCAGAACCGGACTTCCAGAATTCCCACCGGTTGTGTGATTACTGGCTGTAAACGCGATATGTAACGTACCGTCATGGTCAGCATAGCGGCCGAAATCCCGTGTAACGAATAGCGATTTTAGCTTTGGATCAATAGAATAATCATAAACCAGGGAATCTTCTTTCTCGAGAATGCCTCCACTTGTCGTGAAATAGTTGTAATTAACAGCATCCTTTGGCGAATAATCATCAATCTTACCGTATGAAATCCGTAAAGTACCATTGGCATCCGGATAAAACCTTCTTCCCTTCTGCATTTCCATCTGACCAGCCATATAGATTCGCTGCAAACTATCAATCCGGCCATTAAACCTGGTGATCACAGGAAGAACATCTTTCTCATTCCTTTGGTAAATGCTCAGGGCCAATTGATAGGCTGGATCCTTTTCTATCTTTTTATAATCTGATGGCTGAAAATTTCTCAGTATTTTCTTCAGTTTGGCGGAATCCGGGAAAATGGATTTTTCGAAAACATAGTTTGCATAACCAGAATAATCCTTACCAAACTTTTTCTCTATAAGCTGAAAAATTTGTGGAAGAAATTTCTTATCCATGTTGTTTGCCATCTCTTCCAGCATCGGAACAAAAACTTTGTGATCAATGGAAACAGAATAATCTTTGTAAAAACCATTGACGCCGGAAAGTAGCTTCTCTGCTGCTTTCCGAACATCTGCAGAGGAAGTAATCCCCGACTTGCAATTTTTTACGAGTTCCCTGAAACCAGCTGCGAACTTTATAATCTCGACGCCCATCCCGGCTTCTGAAAGGTAAACAGAAGCCATATCAGGAAGATAAAAACCTTGATACGTTTTCTCAAATTCTTCCAGTAGATGATCGAATTTTTCGTGATCATTTCCGATCATGCTTTTCGATTTTGAGATTGAATCTGCCCATTCCTGAAATTTCTTTTCAAATTCTCTTTTTTTATTCACGCCATCAATCCCATTAATTCCGCGGGTTTCCCCAATCATCTTTTTCCACCCATTGGCAATTCCCTGGTGTTTTGAAGTATATTGAATTCTGATTTGCTTGCTTTCATTCATTGCAGCAATCAAAATTTCGAGTCGCTTCTGCCGGAGGCTCGTTCTGACCGGGTTTTCTTTATTAACCGTCAGCTCCATACCATAGGAGGTCAGGTATTCCCGGGTCGATCCGGGATATCCAAAAATAAAAGTAAAATCTCCTTTCTTATATCCATTAAGAGAAATCGGAAGGTAACTCTTTGAATGATAAGGAATATTGTTTTTCGAATAATCCGAAGGTTCATTTTCTTTGTTGACATAGATCCGGAATAAGGAAAAATCTCCTCCGTGACGTGGCCACATCCAGTTGTCGGTATCACCGCCAAACTGCCCGATACCCGAAGGCGGCGCACCTGCCAGACGGATATCCCTGAAGGTCTGCGTGACGAAGAGATAATACTGATTTCCATAAAAGAATGAGCGAATCTTTGCATCATAATGAGTTCCTTTGACAGCTTCCTTTTCAATATTTTCCTGGTTTTTACGGATTATCTCCATCCGTTGCATCTGGGAAATGCTGTCGGTAACATGATTCAGGATTTGGTCCGTCACGTCTTCCATACGAATTAACAAAGTAACCGTCAAGCCGGGGATTGGTAATTCTTCTTCCAGGGTCTGCGACCAGAATCCATGGGTAAGATAATCATGCTCCAGCGTACTTTGTCTCTGGATAGAACCTAATCCGCAATGATGATTGGTAAGGATTAATCCATCGGGCGAGACAATCTCTGCAGTACATCCATTACCAAACTGGACAATCGCATCTTTCAATGAAGAATGGTTAATGCTGTAAATATCTTCGGCAGTGAGTTTCAATCCCATATCCTGCATCTGCTTGATATTAAGCTGCTCCAGCAACATTGGAATCCACATACCTTCTTCTGAAAAAAGCAGAGTGAAGTTACTGATAAACAACAGGGAAAGAAAGAGCTTTTTCATGCAAAGATGTTGTTTTTTGTTGTTATTGATCAACCTTGTAAGAATAGATTGGTTACCGGAGCATAAATTTCAGGTAACAGATCTTTTTCTCCTGCTCCAGCCAGATTTTCTCGTAGTAAGTCTGGATTGAAATCAGGTCATCTGTATAACCGGAATGATATAAATCATCGGTATCAAAAAGCACTTTATGATTGTGTTCAAGAAGGATCTTCCGTGAATACCGGAAAAAATCCTGATCATCTGTCTTGAGATGTATCAACCCGTCGGGTCCTAATATTTTTTTGTACTTGTCAAGGAATCGGGTCGAAGTCAGGCGTTTATTTGGCTTTCCCGGCTGAGGGTCAGGAAAGGTGATCCAGATTTCGGAAATTTCTCCCTGGCCAAAGAATTTTTCAACAAAATCCACGCGTTGACGGATGAACGCGACATTTTTCATCTCATTTTCGTGGACAGTTCTGGCTCCTCTCCATAAACGTGCTCCTTTAACATCGATACCAATAAAATTCATTTTCGGGTATTTTTGTGCCAATCCAACCGTATATTCGCCTTTTCCGCATCCCAATTCTATTATGATCGGATGGTGATTGTGAAAAAAATCTGTTCCCCATTTCGATTGGAGGGTATATCCGGGCGACAACTCGTTAAAGTAAGGTTGAATAAGATGAGGGAATGTCAGATTTTCTTCGAAGTGAACAAGTTTCCTTTTCGTCACAGTATTATTCTTATCTAGCCAGCAACCAGGCGGAAGAGAATTCACTTGAACGAACTGATGCCAGCTGTTGAAGTGCCTGGTCGCGTTGTGTAAACGTTCCAACACTTACACGAAAGAGCCCGGTACTGGTAGTATCGAAGATAAGGGCATCAAATCCTTTTTGCCGGAGATTGGTAACGAGACGATCTGCATTCTCGCGAAGCCTGAAAGCTCCAACAATAATGGCGAATGGTTTCAAAGAAGATTGGCTGGCAGGAGGGTTTTCTGCCGGAAGAGGGGTTGTTACCGAAGTAATGCCAGCAACTTCCGAAGCCACCAGACGTTTCTTCGGATTTTCTACCGCTGGTGTACGAATTGTCAGGGTTTTGGGAGAAACCTTGGTTGTTACATTTGGTGCGTCGGGAGCCGAATAAAACAAAGCGGAATAATTGACTTTAAGGTTTTTTATCACATTAAAATTGGTGATACCAAAGTATGTTGCCATTCCAATCGGAAGAATAAGAATTGCAGCCCACTTCAATGGTTTTGGAAGCATCCGTTGCTGGGCTTTAGGGGCTTCCATATACCGGTTGATCTTCTTCTCCATTTTCTCCTGGAAACCTGCACGGCGGATGGCCGGAGAAACAAAAGAAGCAAGACCATACGAATCAGGAAGAAAATTTATACTGTTTTCCTGATCAAACTGTAAACTCCCTTCCTTATTCCGTGTCAGTTTACCGATTGGATCGATTACAAGAAATTGCTGCTCTTTTAATTGATAATTCCATCTTTCCACCAAGCTCTGGATATTCAGTAAGGCTTGTTCATAGGAAATATTTTCCCTGAAAGCGATCCGCGAGGCCAATAAACCATCATTTTGTTTGAGATTGATGTTAAAGAGTAACGACTTTGAAGGAGGGAAAAATGTATGATGGACAGGATGAATCCGTGCATGTAAGTAATTACCAATGAAACCACCAAACCCGGGAATGATAACACAATCGTGCTCATGCAAAAGGTCAGCTATGTATTTTTCTGTATTCATTCGGTTTTTCCTGGGGGCTAAAATACAAAAAATCGAACCCGGATATCAGGTTCTGTTTGTAATTTTTAATAAGTCGGCAGGTGAATCAATGGCGATGCTTTCGTATTCTGTTTCTCTCAGATAAATAGAGTAACCGTTTTCAATCCATCTTAACTGCTCCAATGATTCTGCTTTTTCCAGGCTGGATTCTGGCAGCTTGACAATTTCTTGCAACAACCCGACGGCATAACCATAAAGACCAACATGTTTGTAATACCTTCCGCTTTCCAGCCACCCATTAGGCTCTTTACTCCTGAAAAAAGGCAAAGGTTGTCTGCTGAAGTAAATGGCTTTCAGGTTTTTATCAAAAATTACCTTAACAACGTTAGTGTCAATTAATTCATCATTGGATACGATTTTTTTAATCAACGTTCCAATTTGGATTTTACTATTAACAAAACATTCCGCAAGCTGATCTAATTGGTGTGGATCAATAAAAGGTTCATCCCCCTGAACATTGATGATGATGTCATCTGAGGCCAATTCTCCAAAAAAACCGGTCGCCTCATTACATCTTTCGGTGCCGCTTCGATGATTCCGGGATGTCATACAAACTTTCCCGCCAAAACCATTCACACACTGTTTGATCCGTTCATCATCGGTGGCAACAACAAGGCCGGAAAGAGATTTGCATCCTGAAGCTTGTTCGTAAACCCGCTGGATCATAGGTTTACCATGAATCATGCCAAGAGGTTTTCCGGGAAACCGGCTGGAATCGTAGCGGGCGGGGATGATCCCAAAGATCTTCATCAGGTTCTAGAAAAGGCCGTGAAGTTCTGCATTGATCCTGTCAATGACTTCACCTAAGTGCTCTGGATCTTCGGCTATATGAAGATTATCCACTTCAATGATCTGCAACTTACCAAGCTTATAATCATTGATCCAGGTTTCGTAGCGATCGTTCAAACCTTTCAGGTAGTCCAATCGAATGGCATTCTCATAATCCCTTCCGCGTTTCTGAATCTGACTAACCAATGTCGGGACACTTGCGCGGAGGTATATCAGCAAGTCCGGAGGCTGGATAAAAGAACTCATCAGTTCAAACAAGGAAGAATAGTTGTTATAATCCCGTGTACTCATCAGGCTCATTGCATGAAGGTTCGGAGCAAAAATATGCGCATCTTCATAAATTGTGCGATCCTGGATAACGGTCTTGCCTGATCGCCGGATCTCCACGACTTGCCGAAACCGACTGTTTAGAAAGTAAATTTGAAGGTTGAAAGACCAACGTTGCATATCTTCATAAAAACTGTTCAGATAAGGATTTGTGTCCACATCCTCATAGTGAGGATCCCATCCAAAATGTTTGGCAAGCAGCCCGGTGAGGGTTGTTTTCCCGGATCCGATATTTCCTGCAATAGCGATATGCATAATAATTTTTTATTTTGTTCAAAAATAAGAAAATCATTCAAATGAACCAGCTTTCATTTGCAGAATCTCCTCAAGATATTTTCGGTCATTTGACAGACGAGGTACTTTATACTGTCCTCCAAGCTTGCCTTTCGATTTTAGCCACATATAAAAAGTGTTTTTGGGCATTACCCGTATGACCGGTTCTCCTAAAATGAGATCGTGATAACGCTTTGCTTCATAATCGGAATTGACCGATTTCAGCGCATTATCAAAGATATTTGTAAAGAAACTGATATCTTCCGGAACTTTTTCAAACTCGATAAGCCATTCGTGGGCCCCTTTGTTATTCCCCTCAAAGTAAACAGGGCCTGCAGTGTATTCTGATACAATAGCTTTGCATTTTTCACAGGCGATTGCAAGTCCTTTTTCTGCATTATCAACAATTAACTCCTCGCCGAAAGCATTGATAAAATTCTTTGTTCGCCCGGTAATCTTTATTCTGTAGGGATTCAGTGTAGTAAATGTAACAGTATCACCGATAATATAACGCCAGAGTCCTGCATTCGTAGAAATGACAATGGCATAATTGACCCCCATTTCAACTTCTTCCAACGAAAGTGTTCTGGGATTCTCCCGGCCAACCTGGTCAAGAGGAATAAATTCATAAAAAATACCATAATCAAGCATCAACAGCATGTCATCAGCCCCATCACGGTCCTGTATCCCAAAAAAACCTTCTGAAGCATTATAGGTTTCCAAATAACTGACTTTTTCAGAAGGAAGAATGGAAAGAAATTGTTCTTTGTAGGGAGTAAAATTAACCCCTCCATGAATAAAAAGCTCAAACTGTGGCCAAACGTCCAGAAGATTAGATTTTCCGGTAATTTCCAGCACTCGCCGGAACAGTAATAAAGTCCAGGAAGGGACGCCAGAAGCACTGGTAACATTATGATGCATCGTAGCTCTGGCCATTTTTTCAATTTTGCTTTCCCATTCATCCATTAGTGCAATGGAAAGGTTCGGCGTTCTTCTGAACTCTACCCAAAGTGGAAGGTTTTGGATGATGATAGCTGAAAGGTCTCCATCATAGTAATAAGATTCGTTATTAATTTCGATAACCTGGTGGCTTCCTCCCATTGCTAAACCTTTGCCATCAAATAATAAAGTATCTGGATGGTTCGTACAATAAATGGACAAAAGGTCTTTTCCTCCTTTAAAATGGCATTCCTCAAGGGATTCCATACTTACAGGGATGAATTTGCTTTTATCGCTTGTGGTTCCTGAAGATTTCGCAAACCATTTAATTTCCGTTGGCCAAAGCAAATTCTGTTCGCCTTTTCTAAGACGCTCAATGATTGGCTTCATCGACTCATAATCATTGAGGGGAACCCTGTTCTTGTAATCATCCATATAAGTAATGGATTTATAATCATACTTCCTTCCCCACTCTGTGTTTTTTGCTGCAGAAATAAGCCTCGTAAACCAGTCAAACTGAACCTCGTGCGGATACTTCATAAAAAGCTCAATCTGATGAACCCGTTGTTTGACAATCCAAGAAAGAACAGAATTAATAAATGCCATAGGAGTTTTGAATTCGCAAAATTAAGAATACAATTTTAACAACATTTTTTCAATGACGCCAATATTTCTATAAATTCAAATCCGGAAAAGTACAAATAACACCAATTATCTACGGTTTCATTGTGGTTATAGGATATTTCTTACGGTCATTTTTGGGCTTTTATAAGAACAGATCTACATTTTTGATTACTTTTGTTATCTTTTTAACAAACAAATTATTGTCCTTAAACACAGAATTTTTTTAATAATCATCAAATCAATATTTATAAAATGAAGATATTAGTCCTGAATTGTGGTAGTTCATCAATAAAATACCAGCTCATCGACATGTCAAAAGAGCCTGAACTGTTGGCCAAAGGCCTTCTCGACAGAATCGGCCTTGAAAGCAGTCTGCTTACGCATCAGGTTCCATCAAGGGAAAAGTACAAAATTACGGAGGACATTCCTGACCATCAGGTTGGTATTAACCTTATATTAAAGACCTTAAAAGATCCTGAATGTGGTGTTATTACAACCGATAATGAAATTACGGCTGTTGGACACAGAGTAGCTCATGGCGGAGAGAACTTTAAACAAAGTGTCAGGATTACTTCTGAAGTCAAAAAGGATATTGAAAAATGTATTGAAATGGCACCGCTTCATAACCCGGCAAATCTAAAAGGAATATTATCTATTGAAGCAATTTTACCACACGTTCCACAGGTAGCAGTCTTTGATACTTCTTTTCATCAGACCATGCCGCCATATTCTTACATGTATCCTATTCCTTATGAGTATTACGAAAAATCCAAGATCAGGAGGTACGGATTCCATGGAACATCTCATAAGTATGTTTCTCAGAAAGCATGCCGCTACCTTGGAAGAGATTTTTACAGTATCAATATCATTACTTGCCATCTTGGAAACGGGTCTTCTGTTGCAGCTATTAAAAAAGGAAGATCTGTCGACACTTCAATGGGATTTACCCCAGTAGAAGGCCTTATGATGGGAACGCGTTGTGGTGACCTGGACCTCGGAGTATTACTTTATATTATGGAAAAGGAAAACCTGAGTTTAAAGGATGCAAATAATGTGGTTAATAAAAAAAGTGGGGTTCTTGGAATCTCAGGTATTTCCTACGATATGCGCGATGTAGAAACAGCAGCAGATAAAGGAAATGAACGTGCAAAGTTAGCACTGGATATGTTTGCTTACCGCGTGAAAAAATATATTGGTTCCTATGCAGCTGCAATGGGAGGCCTGGATTTACTGATCTTTACCGGAGGAATTGGAGAAAACGATCATGAGACTCGTCGAAAAGTCCTTGAAGGACTTGATTTCCTTGGAATCGAATTTGATAATGAACGCAATACCCTGTCAAAAGGCAAAGAACTGATTGTCACCAGGCCAGGTTCAAAAGTTATTGCAATGGTTATGCCAACGAATGAAGAGCTTGTAATAGCTACCGATACATATAATATTGTAACCAACTCTGACCTAAGATTTTAAATTAATCTCTTGACAAATTACCCTTTTAATAGTACATTTATCGCATGAATTGTTGATTTACCTTTCAATAATTTGGTGACTTACTCCACTTTTCCCTTCATCCTGGAATTTATCAAACCGACAAGCAAATGGTTTTTTTGTTAATTCATTGAAGGGGTTTTTTGTGAAATCACCGTATAATATAACATTTCAACAATTTATCATAGTAATAATTTTAATTATATACAACCATGGAATCAGTCAGTTTGTATATCGTCGAAGATGAAATGCTTATTGCTCACGATCTTAAATCCAAACTTAGTGAGCTTGGTGGCCGTGTTCTGGGGATAGCGGCGAAAGGTGAAATTGCAGTAGAAAATATCGGTAAACTGGCAGATAAAAATGAAGCACCTGATATTGTGCTCATGGATGTCACATTAGGTGGAAAAATGGACGGAATTGAAGCTGCAAAGATTTTGTCCGAAAAGTATAAATGTGGAATAATCTTCCTGACATCAATGGATAAAAATGATGTCTTTTCAAAATCATTCTCTATCAAGCCATATGCCTATGTATTTAAGCCTGTTGACATTGATCAGATAAAGATTGCTATTGAGTTGGCTGATTACCAGCGGAAATTGGAACTCTCGAATGAGCGCATGATCATTGAATTAAAACATGAAATTGAACAAAGAGAAAAAGCAGAAAAAGAAACAGAATTCAGGTTGCAGGAAAAACTGAAAAGCGAGCAAAAAATCAATCAGCTTCTAAAGCAAAAACATCAGATGGAGATGGACCTGATCAACCGCGAGCTTGCTACATCTTCCATCTTTATTTCGCAGAAAAATAAAATTATCGGTCTCATACGAAAAGACATTAACCGACTTATGAGAAAGGGGAAAATCATAACAAAAGCTGAAATTTCCAACATATTAAAAAGTATTGACGAGAATGTTAAATTCGAAAACGACTGGTACCGCATTAAAGCACATTTCGAAAAAATATATCCGGAGTTTTTTGATCGTCTTCGCCAGCAGTTTCCCAATTTAACTCCCAATGATCATAAGCTTTCTGCCCTTCTCAGGATGAATCTGACTACAAAAGAAATATCCCAGATCCTAAAAATCACAGCTCCCAGCACTGAAATATCCCGAATCCGGTTGCGAAAAAAACTCGATCTTCCAAAGCATATCAACCTGGTTCAATTTATTTGTGGGATATAATCAAGTGATAATTCAGGAAAGGTGACCCAAAGAACAGGGGGTTTAGAGAAGCTCCATCATCTCGTCAGTCAGCGTCATGTTATGATACACACTGTTGACATCATCGTCTTCTTCAATCATATCAATCAGTTTCAAAACCTTACGTGCAGATTCCAAATCTAACGTCTCGGTAGTTTTGGGAATCCGTTGTAATGATGCACTCTCGGGTTCAATTTTTAACATTTCCAGTTTTTTCATCATGTTCCCGAATTCCTCCATTGGAGTTGTGACTGCAAAAACATCATCTTCCAAACTAATATCCTCTGCTCCTGCATCAATCAGTTCCATCTCAAGCTCGTCCTGGTCGAGATTGCCTTTTGGAATCGTAAAAACACCTTTGCGATCAAAAAGATAATTCAAAGACCCATTCTTCCCCATCTCACCACCATATTTATTATAATAAGAACGGACATTACTAACTGTTCGTTGAATATTATCCGTGGTAGCTTCCACAAAAATGGCAATCCCATGGGGGCCTTTCCCTTCATATGTGGTCTCACATAAAGCAGCTGAATCTTTATCTGCACCTTTGTTGATTGCCCTTTGAATAGTTTCCTTTGCCATACTAGCTCCCTTTGCATTGGCAATCCCAAGTCGCAAGCGGGGATTATGCTCCGGATCAGGTCCGCTTTCTTTAACAGCAATCGTAATATCTTTAATTATTTTGGAGAAAATCTTTGACCTTTTAGCATCAAGTGCTCCCTTCTTCCTTTTAATGGTTGACCATTTATTATGCCCGGACATAAACTAAAAATTGAATGTTAACACTATATTCTATTGACTGGTACGATTTTTCTGTGTAAAAATACTAAAAAATTGATTCTTTTATACAAAAACGATTGGTAAATTTGATGCAGCAAATTGTTCGAACCAAACTCCTGCATGTCTGTACTCCACTTTCGTATTCAATATTTTACCTACGCAACACTTGCTATTCTTTTGATTCGCTGTGCGAATCCTGTGACCCCTGACGGTGGGATCAAAGATGTCAAGCCACCAACGGTAGTCAGTTCTTTTCCGGAAAACCATTGTATTAATTTCCAGAAAAAGGAGCTTCGGATATTGTTCAATGAATTTATCCAACTCAAAGATCAGAATTCTCAGGTCACAATTTCGCCGCCTCCTAAGAACAACCCGGATATTAAAGTGAAGGGAAAAACATTGGTAATTAATTTGGCAGATTCTCTTCTAAGAAACAGTACCTATAGCATTAATTTTGGAAATTCTATTGAAGATATCACGGAAAACAATATACTAAAAAATTTCAGATTCGTCTTTTCTACTGGTTCCTATCTCGACTCACTGAGCATAAAAGGAAGAGTGATTAATGCATTTAACAATACACCCCAGAAGGATATCCTGGCGATGTTGTATTCTAAGGATAATGATACAATTCCTGTTGATTCCCTACCTTTTCATTTCAAGCCATCATACCTGACAAGAACTGACGAAAACGGATCGTTCATTTTCGAAAATGTAAGAAACACCCCTTTACTGCTTTTTGCCATCAAAGACCAGAATGGAAATGCAATCTTTGATCTTCCAAACGAAAAAATTGCTTTTTTCGATACCCTGATCTATGGGACATATCTTCCTGAGCACGCTTATGATACTGCAAAACAAGATTCCCTGATAAAGAAAAGCAATCCAGCTCAAAAAGACAGTCTTACAACCAGCCCGGATAACATACCATTTTATGCTCTCAGGTTATTTGAAGAGATTGATTCTGTTGAAATAATCCAGAAAGTTTTTCTTGCACAAAAAGACCAGGTGGCAATTTTGTTTCGCTTCCCAATACATGACCCATATTTCAGACCGCTTAATTTTATTCCTGATCCTGACTGGGCCACGAAAGAAATCAGCGCTGGGAAAGATACTGTATATCTTTGGCTGAAATCCAATTCCCTTGATTCCTTAACAATGGAAATTTCGGATAAGCATAAAATTATTGATACTGTAAGAATCAGTCTGTTGGACAAAACCATAAAGAAAAAGAAGGATAAAAAAGAACAAGAGTCTGTTCAGCGTGTTTTCCTCTCTTCTAAAATCCGCGATGGAAGGCTTAATCACTTCCGTAACAACCCCCAGGTAATTTTCTCTTATCCTATTCTGCGGTTTGATTTTTCCCGGATTCTGCTGGTATATGATAAAGATACTGTTCATCCAACATCGGTTTTTGCAGATTCTGTGAAGAGAACTCTCATCCTTAAATATAAATGGATAGAAGATAAGAAGTACAAGTTAATTTTTCCTGATTCTACTTTCTTTTCCATGAACAATCTCACAAATGATTCTCTGGTTGTGGCTTTTAAGACTCAAATGCTGAGGGATTATGGTTCTGTTAAAATCAACCTGAAAGATGGTGATGCAACTCAAAACAATATCATTCAACTTCTTGACGAAAAAGAGAATGTTATTGAGCAGCAATTTTTACAAGGTTCAGGGAAAGTTCACTTTGAGTACCTTAGTCCCGGAAAGTACAAGATTAAGTGCATCCACGACAGAAATCGAAACGGCCGATGGGATACCGGACATTATCGCACAAAACTTCAACCCGAAGAAGTATACTACTTCCCTGATGTTATCGAAGTAAGGGCCAATTGGGATGTTGAAGAATTATGGAATGTCGAAAAAAGTAACCACTAAACGCCACCACATCGGTTTATGCATTCAACAACCCTTGTCAGGTGGTCATATTTCAGTGAATAGTAAATCATTTTCCCATTCCTTTTCGAGTCAAGCAATCCTTTGTTTTTCAGAATGTTCAAATGATGAGAAGCAGAAGCCTGCTCGATATTCAGATGTTCATAAATTTCTGTTACAGTTAACTTCACATTTTCAGTAAGTAAGTCAATTATAGCAATACGCATTGGATGAGCCATAGCTCTGAGCTTACTGGCTGCTAACTCCAATTTTTCAACATCAAGTGTCACCTTTTTCATTTGTAATATCTTTTAACCAATCAGACAAATATATAACAAGTTTTCATATCTATTTATAACGGTAAATAAAAAAAATCCTCACCTAATCACAAAAAAGAGGTGTAAATGAAAATTTTACACCATCGAATATCCCTTTATCGCTTAGTTTCAACTCAGGTATCACCAACAATGCCATAAATGAGAGTGTCATGTAAGGGGCGCTAAGCTTGCTTCCCATCTCTTTTACTGTCTGATCCATTTGGGCATAGATTTTTGCTATTGTGAACCCATCATGAGGTGACATGATTCCTGCAACCGGTAAAGGAAGAATTTTTTTTTCAGCTCCTGCAACTAAAGAAATCCCCCCTTTTGCTTCAACAATCATATTTACGGCATCTTTGATCGAAGCATCATCGGTACCAACTGCAATAATGTTATGGCTATCGTGTGAAACACAAGAAGCGATCGCCCCTGATTTCAATCCGAATCCTTTTACAAATCCTACAGCAGGAGGCGCATCAAAATATCTGTTTTTAACAATTATCTTGAGCACGTCATTAGACGGATCGCTCATTATCTGGTTTTCCACAACACGCGCTTTGACCTTCAGTTCCTCTGTTATCAATTGGCCATCCAAGGCTTTCAGCACTTTAATATGTTCACTTTCAAATGGTACTGCTAAATCAGATTCACGGATTTTGGTAGAATTGAAATAATTCGGGACTTGTTCGTTAACGGAATTAATTAATGATACCCCATTTTCTGCGACTTTTTCCCCATGAATATACGTCTGAAGGATATTAAATGAAGTGAGGTTATCTATGAGAATAAAATCGGCAGGATCGCCCTTTTGCAATAACCCGGTATCAAGGTGATAATGGTGAACAGGATTATAGGTACAACTTCTGAGAACTTTAAAAAAGTTATACCCTTTTCCAAGTGCCCGCTTTACCAGCAGGTTTATATGACCTTCAACCAGGTCGTTTGGGTGTTTATCATCTGAGCACAGCATAACCATTTCAGGATATTCCTCAATCAGGTTGCTGAGTGCATCAAAATTTTTAGCCGCACTACCTTCCCTGATAAGAATTTTCATCCCGAACTTTATCTTATCTATTGCTTCTTGTCTTGAATAACATTCATGATCCGTTGAGATTCCTTCCCTGGCATAAATTCCTGCCTGTTCTCCTGTAAGTCCCGGGGCATGGCCATCGATAGGCTTGTTGTACTTTTTGGCCAATTCAAGCTTTTTAATTACTTCATCGTCATGAAAAAGAACTCCCGGGAAATTCATCATTTCCGAGAGGTACCAGATATCATCCGATTTTAACAATTCGTCAAGTTCCTCCACACCAATCTTTGCTCCTGAGGTTTCAAAGATCGTTGCAGGGACACAGGAGGGTGCTCCAAAATAGAAATTGAATGGTATTTTTTTACCATTTTCGATCATAAATCGGATCCCTGGGAGGCCTAAAACATTCCCAATTTCATGTGGATCAGAAACCGTGGCGACTGTTCCATGCGCCACAGCAAGGCGGCCAAATTCTGATGGAATCAGCATGGAACTCTCAATATGGATGTGGGCATCGATCAGCCCTGGAAGAATGTATTCAGTATTGTCGGTCTCCTGTTCATGGATTTCTGAAATTTTTCCATTTCTGACGAAAACTGTTCCTTGAAAAATTCTTTGCGAAACGACATCGACAATATTCCCTGATAATTCAAATGCTTGATTGTCCATCTTTTTTCTCGTTTTATATTTATTTTCCCGCTAATTGCCCACAGGCAGCAGCGATGTCTTTCCCCCTGCTTCTTCTGAGATTGACCACTAAGTTCTTCTGCTCCAGGAAATCCTGGAAAACTTTCATCGTGTGTGCTTCGGAGGGCAAAAAGCCAGCATTTTCAACTTGATTGTACTCAATAAGATTGATCTTGACCGGGAAATTTTTACAAAAAACGGCTAAATCAGAAGCATCTGCCAAGCCGTCGTTGAAATCGCGGAATAGAATATACTCAATCGTGATGCGCTTTCCCGTAACCTTATGATAATATTTCAACGCTTTGATCAGATCTTTTAAAGGATATTTTTGATTGACTGGAATGATCTGGCCTCTTTTATCATCCCGCGCGGCATGCAGTGACAAAGCAAAATGATAACGGGCTTTATCGTCAGCCATCTTTTTAATTTTCTCAGGAATGCCAACACTTGAAACAGTAATCCGCTGAGGTGACATCCCCATTCCTCCCGGATCGATAACCTTTTCAACAGAAGCCCGGACATTCTCGTAGTTCAGCAGTGGCTCTCCCATTCCCATATAAACGATGTTAGAAAGTGGCTTCCCGTAAAACTTAACAGATTGTTCCTGTATCAGGGCAATCTGATCAAAAATCTCTGCAAAGAGTAGATTCCTGCGGAATCCAAGCTTTCCGGTTGCACAAAAAGTACATGCAAGCGGACATCCTGCTTGGGAGGAAATGCAAGCAGTTGTTCTGCCTTCTGATGGAATAAGTACGCCTTCAACACGAAGCCCATCGTCTAATAAAAACGAACTTTTTATTGTACCATCCGCGCTTTTCTGTTCTGTATCAATTGTGATTACCGGAAAGGAGAAATGTTGATCAAGCAGGGACCGGATTTCTTTTGAAAGGTTTGACATCTCATTAAAAGAACGGCAGGATTTTTTCCAAAGCCAGTCATAGACCTGCTGCACCCTAAAATTTTTCTGCCCGTTAACCTTAAAAAACGTTTCTATCCCTAATAATGAAAGAGATCTAATATCTTTTTTGGTTACCATTCATCTTTCTTTATCACCTTGGGTTTCATTCCATCCTTAAGCTTGACAATGAGGCTTCTCATGGTTGTATCAACCTGGTAGAGATATGCATCCCACTTTGAATTATACGCAGGGTCGTTTTTGTTCAGCCATTTCTCAAGCGGAAAACGAGAAGCAGCTTTTAGCTGAAAATTATTGAGAGTATACCGTAATTTATTGTCTTTCATTTCGAGCTTTAAGTCATACATAATCAATCCTCCATCAACGCGGGTATCATCTTTAAGGAAATAGTAAATCTTGAAACGCCCGGTTCCTTCAATTTTCCCATTGATTTTATCCTGGATTTTTGTCACACTGACAGGGTTCACATAATAAGACCGAACCCATTCCGCACAACGGTCATA
>CAIWTA010000268.1 GCA_903915465.1 uncultured Bacteroidales bacterium
CATTTTTCTTTCAAAGTGATCGGGCGCGAAACGGGTCACAATGTGATACCTTTCGCGCTTAAAAACTTATCATCTGACCAAGTGGACAAGCTTTCACGAAAAATCAATGGCAAACCGGATGAACTATATTTCCAACCAACCAGCTTTTTTTCAACCTTATGTTCCAGAAAATGCATAATGAATTACATAATTGGTTCCTAAAAATGAAAATATTATACATTATTATGAATGAAAGTATGGTTTCAAATTCTTTCCAACTCTTCCATCAGTGCCCTTCGCAATGGATACTTTTGCTGCAATTGCTTTATCAGATCATCGGCCTGTGCTGCTGTACCGAGCTTTTTCATTCTCCGGATAAACCGGGTGGCCTCCTGGTAATGGTTCCTGCCGGTATTGCGCTCCAAAAGCTCCAGGATCCCGTGTGTATAAATTGCGGCGAGTTCTTCGGGGTACCGGTTTGCAAGATACTTTTCATATTCAGCAACCCCTTGAAGTGTGAAATGCTTTCCGCAGACTTCCAGTAATGTATTCCACCGTTCCTCCTCTATACAGATCCAGGCTAAAAAATGGGAGTCACTCCATCTTCCCCCGTCAGAAAGTTGCTTTATCAAATCATCAATAAAAGATGACCATTCATTTGCATCCACCTGCGATTTCAGGATCTTATAATAATGGCTGTGATCACGATTGGGCTGGACTAAAAGATAGCGGGCCCGGGCAATAACTTCTTTCTGGTCCTTTCGCTTCAGGGCGATCTTTAATAGCCAGTCTACCCAGTTGTCCGCCAGTCCCGGTTTGTCTTTCTGATCCTGCTGAATCCCTTCTTGTGCGATCTCTTTTGCCTTTTCCAGATTGCCATTATCCATGGCCCTTTTAATTGCCTGTTCTCTGAAGGCGGGGTTTTTGGAATGACTGGATTCAAACTCTTCAGCTTCCGTAGTTCGCCCGCTTTTCCTGAGAATGGTCGACATGATCTCCTGGATACGTTCTTCCTGGTACTCGGAGAAGGGCACGGATTCTATCAATTCCAAAAGGATTGAGGACTCTTTTTCTCCCTGTGCCAGTTCTCCTGCAAGAAACATGATATCCAGGTCCCAGTCCCATCCCGCAAACAACCTCTTTTTAATGGCCGTCACGGCATATTCAAACAACCACTTCCGGTTCTCTTCCGGAAGCTTTTCCGTTGAAGCCTGGTAAAGGATCTCCATGGCCTCCTCAATGTTGCTGCCAATGTCACCGTCGCTGTCATCGGCAAACTGCAGGGCCTTGACCATCTCTTCCAGCACAGCACATGAGATCAGCAGGGCTGTCTGGTAATTCCTCTTTTCGAGGTTTTTTCCGGCATTTCCAAGCAAGTCATTCACAGCTTTGCCCACCGAAGCGGTCCTGTTCCATTCGATAAAGCCCCCACGGCCTTTGGCTGAATGAAGGATCGCCCTGACCTGTTGTGCGTAAACCGCCTTTGATTCCCCCTCCAGGTGGCGGGTGAATTGCGCTATAAAAAGCCTCCGGAACGCGGGATCACGGAGACATTGTTCTCGAATAAAATCTGCCTGGAGTTCAGACGACAAATGAGTCAATATCTCGTCGACCTGCTCCCGGACAGTTTTTCGACCTTTTATACTCCCTTTCTTTGCTGATAACGGAGACGAGGTTTTTTTTATCAGCTTTTTTTGAATTCCCAGCGACTCTTCCTGCAAGGCAAATAAAAGCGCGACAATATGCTTGCAAACTGGCCCCATATCGTAGGGACAGGTACAGGAGTAGTCTGTCACTTTCCTGTCCTGAACAGTGACTGTCACCCGGTAGGGTTCAGATCCTTGTACGATAGCTTCAAAGCATCCGTGCGATAATTCTTCGGGTTCTTCCACCAGTCCCTGCCTGAAATAATTTAACCCTCTTTTCAGGATGGTTTCATCGATAATCTGTTCGAACTGATCTAAGGGAATATTCATAGTACCGTCGGTGTTTCCAATTATTTAACAGAAATCTTTAGCTATTATTCCTTTGCTTCCTTTTTCGCCAGAGAATTTCAGATAATCCTGCTGAACCGTTCCTCGATAATTTTACTCAATAGCTCTTTAAAGTCATCACTTAAAAAGCTGATCCCGATAAAATCCATCCACCCGGTTTTTGCACTTATCATTTTCCTGAAAATATTTTCCTGCTGCTTCGGGTCGAGATTCAGCGTCCGGAAAGCAGCTATGAAATCGTTCTGGGTTATTTTTTTCTTTTTCCCGTTCAGGGTCAGGGCGAGATCTTCTTTGTCTGCCGGATTTACAAGGGCGGTTGCAACAAGATCATAAGCAGGGGCAAGAACATTCCCG
>CAIWTA010000269.1 GCA_903915465.1 uncultured Bacteroidales bacterium
AACCATCCAGGTTGAAAATGCACCGATTTCAGCGGTTACTTCCAATTCATCCGGAGATTATACCATCAGTAGTATCACAGAAGGCACTTATAACTTCAGAATCAGTAAACAGGGTTATGCAACCCTCATCCAGCAGGTTGTTGTTTCCACGGTAAATCATGTGTTTAATTTTCAGTTACAGGCAAGTTTAGCCTGGAGCTTTGAGAGCGGTGTATTTGAGCCGCAGTGGACCTTCGCCGGGAACGCTCCCTGGATAATCACTACGGAAACCCCTTATGATGGTTTGTATTGTTCCCGTTCGGGCGCTATTGCTGACAACCAGTCATCACAGATGAGCATCGAACTTTATCTGACTTCCGCCGGAACCGTATCATTCTTTCGTAAGGTATCCTCCGAAACCAACTACGATTTCCTGAAGTTCTATATCGATGATGTGTTGCAAGGGCAATGGGCAGGAATCCTTGCCTGGAGCGAAGTGAGTTATCCGGTGACTGCCGGCCTCCATACCTTCAAATGGACTTACACCAAGGATGCCAATACCATCGGCGGCAGCGATCGTGCATGGGTGGATTACATCATTTTCCCTCCCATTGCTCCTGTTCCTGATCCTCCGGATATTGCTGTAACACCCGCCCAGTTTACAAAATCACTTACGCAGAACAATTCAGCCAGCGATGTCCTTTTTGTAGCAAATAACGGGGAATTACCACTCAATTATACGGCACAGGTGGTATACAGTAGTACCGGAACCTCATCCCCTGCCTCTGTTTACCCGGTAAATGCCAACTATAATACCGGATCTACTTCTTCGTCAGCTAAAACACAAACCAGTCTTGTCAAGGGTTATCCAACCAGCGAAGCCGGGTGGATGAAGTTTGACATAAGCGGAATACCGGATGGAGCTACGATTAACTCCATCGAGTTTCACGGTTATGTGAATGCTGCCAACTATCCATACTGGAATATCAATCCGGTAACCAACGACCCCGTTACTACTTCACCTTCTGTGCTTTACAGCGATATCATGGCTGAAACAAACTCAGGTTATTACCTCTACCGGAGTGAAGCAAGCAGTTATTCAACGGGATGGAAGGTGCATATCCTTGGTGGAAATGCCAACGCAAACCTTCAGGCTGCCCTCACACAAAACTGGTTTGCCATCGGCATCATGGACAGGGATGGCAGTTCATCCTATTACATTGGGTTCGATGGCTGGAGCCAAACAAACAAGCCATTTCTCGTGGTTGATTACACCTACACGTCTCCTTATTCATGGCTGAAGGTGAACGGTTCAGGTACAACTTCAGGAACTGTTCAACCAGGAATTAATCAGCAGATAACGGTCGGTTTTGAAGCAGGTACTTTGGCCCTTGGTACTTACAATGCCAATATTAAAATAACAAGCAATGACCCTGTTGACCCTCAGGTAATGATCCCTTGTACTCTTAATATTACCACCGGAACCACAATAAACCTGACAGCTATGCTGGAAGGACTTTACAACGGCGCTGGTACGATGAGGAAAGCACAGGATGAATCAGGCAATCATTTCACAGGTAATACTGCCGATCATATCACAGTTGAATTGCACAATTCAGCAACATATAGCACGATCGAATATGCAGCCACGGATATTGCACTGAGCACCGCAGGTACAGCCACTTTTACTGTACCTGCTAACAAGAGCGGTTCATACTATGTCACCATCAAACATCGAAACAGTATTGAAACCACTTCGGCATTGCCTGTTAATTTCTCAGGAACTACAATCAGCTATACATTTAATACGCAAGCCAAAGCTTATGGAAACAACATGGGGCTTATAATTGATGGCGCTGCAGTTATTTATGCCGGCGATACGAATCAGGACGGAATTGTGGATGGAAGTGACTTGTCTGCTATTGCTAATCTGGCAACCATTGCGGCAAGCGGGTACATCTCTGAAGATTTAAATGGCGATGGTTTAATTGATGGATCCGATTTGGCTATCGCAGGTAATGATGCGGATGCTGCTGTTGGAGCAGTTCTCCCATAATCTCCTGGTTGGCGCGCATTTGTAAGTTGGCGCGCGTTTGTAGCGCGTGCCAGTTGATTTTCAGTTAAAATATCAGAATCTATATAGCTTTTCAATCATCCTTATCAGATTCCTCTTTCGTCGCTAACAACAGATGAAATGAAGAAAATATTCATCATCATCATGGTCCTTACCATAAATTTAATGGCATCAGGACAGCCTTTGACCGGAATAAAGAGCGTTCCCGGTAACTACGCCACCATTCAGTCAGCAATCGCAACGTTGAATTCTCAAGGAGTTGGCAGCGGAGGCGTAATTTTTAATGTTGCGGCTAACCATACCGAAACCCTTGCTACAGGTAGTTCCGGGATAATCACAGCCACTGGAAATGCCTCAGATACTATTGTTTTCCGCAAAGATCCAGCTACGAACGGAAATAATCCGAAAATCATTGCATTCACACCAGGAACATCTACCTCTACCGATGGGATGATCATTATTGCCGGTGGCGATTATATCACTTTTAACGGGATAGACCTTGTCGAAAACCCTTCAAACACAAATGTCACCAAAATGATGGAATGGGGCTACGCCCTGGTCAAGAAGCAGAATACGGCGCCTTTCGATGGATGCCAGTATGTGGTCATTAAGAATTGTACGATAACCCTCAATAAAATCAATTACCGATCTGTAGGTATATACTCCGGCAACCATATTGCCACTAATACTACATCCCTCACCCTCACTGCAACTACCGATGCCATGAACAATACCAGGATTTATGGAAATACTATCTCAAATGTGTACGAGGGAATTCACCTGTATGGATATTCTCATCCCTACCCGGGGCCTTATACATTGTACGACCATAACAACAAGATCGGTGTTGATGGCGCCAATATCATTACCAACTTTGGTGGTTATTCGACTTATCCTTACGGGATCTGCGCAACTTACCAGGAATTCCTTCAGGTTGCCAACAATGTGATCAACGGTGGAGCCGGCAGTACCAGTTTTGTTTACGGTATTTCCCTCGGCGGTTCTTACAATGCCAGCGCGGAAGTGTTCAACAATGACATCTCCATGTGCAGCGCATCGAATTTCCAACCAATCAAAGGAATCTATGTGGGCTATGGCGGGACGGTTTCTGGAAACAGTATCAATATTCATGACAATTACATCCACGACTGCAGTTTTTCTGTTGCCACCACTCCCAGTTCTTTTTATGGAATCTCACAACTCTCACACACAACAACAGTCAATATTTACAACAATCACATTTATAACAATACTATCAATGGAACGGGGGATTTTTACGGTGTTGAAGGAATGGGTGAGCAGGTAACCTACCTGAACATCTATGGCAACCAGATTCATGACAACGAGAAGGCGGGCGGACAGGGAAACATGTATTGTATCTTTGCTAAGACCACGATCGTTGCGGTGCATGACAATATGATTTACAACAATTCAATTCCCGCATCATCAGGTACAGGAGGGTATCCATCTGTAATTTATGGTTATTACAATTACGAAAGCCCGACTGAGGAAAACTATTACAACAACAACATTCATGATTTATCTGTGGGGGGAACAGCTACAGCAAACAACTCCGGCATTTTTGGCATCTATACAAAATCTGCAGGTTCCTCTGTCAAGAACATTTATTCTAATACAATCTATTCGTTTAAATTATCGTCCAAAGGCGGAGGAACAGTAACAGGGATCAAGACTTTTGGGGGAAATGCGATTTCTGTCTTTCAAAACGAAATTTATAATTTGCAGGCAGACAGCTCAAATGCAATGAGTTATGGAATCCATGTGCAATCGGGCACGACAGTTAATATGTTTAACAATATGGTATCGGATTTAAAAACTCCGCAATCATATTATGGTTCTGCTATTAAAGGAATATACCTGGAGGGGGGAAGCAACCTGAACCTCTTCTATAATACAATCTTTCTCAAGGCATCGAGTTCAACTCTTCTAAGGTTCGGTTCTGCAGGAATTGTAAGCAGTGCTTCTCCCACAGTTGATCTTCGCAACAACTTGGTAGTCAATCTTTCCACACCAGTACATATCACTAATAATGCATATACTGCGGCATACATAAGAACCGCTATAAATCTGACAAACTATTCAGCCAATTCAAACAACAATTGCTTTTATGCCGGTACTCCCGGGCAATTCAACGTGATATACTGGGATTTAACAAATACTGATTCAACAATGGCTGCTTACCAGACAAGGGTAAGTCCGAGGGATGCACAATCTTTTTCTGAAAATCCTCCTTTCCAAAATGCATTGACACCACCTTATGAGCTCCAACTGTCGGCTGTAATCCCTACCAGTTGCGAAAGCGGCGGCACTATTGTTACAACACCTGCTGTAAATGTTGATTTTGAAGGAGATTTCCGGTATCCGCAGAGCGGGTATGCCGAAAACCCATCTTGTCCGGCAACAGCGCCCGATGTCGGGGCTGACGAATTTACGGGGATCCAGGCAAACCTGTTGACATGGACGGGGGCTGTTTCCACCGACTGGAGCGACCCATCCAACTGGATTCCTGCAATGGTTCCCTGTCCCGGCAATTCCGTGGTCATTCCTTCCGGCATTGTCTATGAACCACATGTCCTCATTGAGGGGCAATCGTGTAAAGACCTGATCATCCAAAGTGGTGCAACAGTTACCGTGGAGCCGGGGATTCAATTGACAGTGAACAGACATACGTTGATCAGGGAATGAATATCTGATCTCAAAATATACAAACCTGTAAGGGTTTGCGTTGATTTTAGTGCAGACACAATTCATGCTACAATGAATGTTCAGTTTCGACCCCAAAAACCTTGACAGATGAAAAAACTATTCCTTACCAGTTTAATACTTTCCTTCGTGGGATTTGGTAATGCCCAACCACTTACAGGAACAAAGAGCATCCCCGGCGATTACCTATCTATTGCAGATGCCATTGCGGCGTTGAACACGAATGGTGTCGGTACCGATGGTGTTACGTTCGATGTAGCTGCCGGACATACTGAATTTATTTCGGCTGGTTCTGTAATCCTCAATACAACAACGTCCTCTCTCACCAGTCCTATCGTTTTCCGGCGATCGGGCATTGGCAGCAATCCCCTCATCACTGGTCAGGGAGGTGGTACAGGAAATGACGGCATCCTCTTTATTGCCGGGACTGATTATGTTACTTTTGACGGTATTGATATCACCACATCAAGCACTGCTATTGAATGGGGGTATGCCCTGGTCAAGAGGAATGCCACCGCCCCATTCGATGGATGCCATAACATTACGATCCGTAACTGTGTGATCAGTATTCCAACGTCCAATACCAAGTCAGTTGGCATCTACTCAGGAAATCACACTGCTACTTCAGCCACATTGTTAACTGTAACAACAGCTTCAGATGCCACAGGAGACATTAACATTTACAGTAATAATGTCACCGGATATTGTGGTATCAAGTTGAATGGTTACAGTACCGGTGGGCTCCCCCTGGATGTTAATTTTAACATAGGCGTTGGCGGAGGGAATGTGGTCAATATTTATTCCGGATCCGATCTAACCCGTTCCTATGGGATCTATGTGAACGAGGTCGATAATTCAGTCATCGCAAACAACACTGTTTTCGGATCGGGTGGTACCACTAGCAGTGGTATTACCGGGATAGGAACAGGGAGCGGCCCTTATTGTAATTCTGATGTTTACAATAACCATGTAACGATTACATCTAGCGGAAATGCGGAGGTTTGGGCTTTTTTCATCAACATAGGTGCTCCGACCGGTTTAAATACCGTGAATGTTTACAACAACTTTGTGGAGAACTGCAATCTTGCCGGCAATACAACTGCTGAGTTCAGGGCTTTTTATATTTCAACAGCACCCCAAACCCTCAACGTATACAACAACCAGGTCATCAATAATACCATAGGATCATCCACAAAAACAGGAGCTGGAGATTTCACCGGATTTTATATTTCAACCTATTCAAACAATAATAATTCCGTCCATAGCTTCTATAACAATACCTTCTCCGGTAATTCCAGGATTCAATCTGTTGCCGGAAACGGGTTAACCCGCATGATTTATTGTTCACAATCCGGACTCACACTGAACATCAATAATAACCTGATTGAAAACAATTCATTCCCTACTTCCTCAAGCATTGTTGCAGGAATATACACCATCAATTCGGGAACGAATAAAAACATCCATCATAATACGATCCGTAATAATTCAACTACAAACGGTCTTTTGTATGGGATTTACTGTCAGAGCGGATCAACAATCAATATCTATAAGAATGAAGTGTATAATCTTACTGGATCCGGATCAGCCACAACCATATATGGGATATACAATTTCAGCGGAAATGCATTGTACCTGTCCAATAATTTTATCAGCGATCTGAAGACGCCAACGGCCGTAGGAACTAATGCCATTACCGGTCTTGCCATCGCCGGGGGAATAGGGTGCTATGTTTATTACAATTCTATTTACCTGAATGCCAGTAGTTCATCCGTCACTACTTTTGGAACATCCGGAGTGTTAACCAATAATACTCCGACTTTACTGGATTTCAGGAACAACATTGTCGCAAATACGTCAACACCTGTTGGCGCTGCTTATACCGTAGCGCATCGCAGGTCAGAAATACCCATAACCAATTTTACAACCAATTCCAGGAGGAACTGCTATTATGCAGGAACCCCTGGTCCCAACAGGCTGATCTATTACAACGGGACCAGTGCCGACCAAACCATGCTGAATTACCGGGTCAGGGTCTATCCCGGAGAATTGTCTTCCTTTTCCGAAATGCCTCCATTTATAAACATCACCACAGCACCTTACGACCTGCATCTGATTGCCGGCGCCAGTACAATGTGTGAAAGTGGCGGCAATACGGTGAGTACCATTGATGATTTTGATAACCAGGCCCGTTATCCAAACAGCGGGTACCCAAATGATCCCCTGCATCCTGCTAACAAGCCGGATATTGGTGCAGATGAGTTTGCAGGAATTCATATTGACAGGAATCCTCCCCTGTTCGTCTTCACACCATTCGCCAATACTACCTTACTAACCGGCCGTACACTTACTGCGACAATCACGGATGAATCGGGTGTTCCCACTTCAGGATCCGGTTTGCCAGTCTTGTACTGGAAGATCAATAATGGTTCCTGGAATACTTCAACTGCTACATGGATCAGTGGTTCGGATTACAGTTTTGATTTAGGAACCGGTGTGGCACCTGGTAATTTTGTCTATTATTACCTTGCAGCCCAGGACCAGGCCAATCCCATTAACGTGGGGATTTATCCCGGTGATGGTGCTTCTACCCCGACCGGTAACCCGCCAGGCTGCCTCACACCATCTCCAACACCTTTGTCCTATTACATTCTCATCCAACTCGAGGGTGATTTTACCGTTCCGGGTTCCTATCCCACGCTCACCGGTGATGGCGGCCTCTTTCAAACAATCAACAACAACATCCTTATCGGGGATATCCATGTTACGATTACGGGTGATCTGACAGAACCCGGCACCCATGCACTGAATCAGATGACAACTTCCGGCGGAAACTGGTCACTCAACATCAGCCCAGATGCCGCGATCTTCCGAAGCATTACCGGAACCTATGCCGGAGGCTTGATCCGCCTGAATGGAGCGGATCGTGTCACTTTTGATGGCAGGTATACCGGGAATGAAAATTACTTTGCATTTTGGAATAAGAGTACGGCTGCAAATACTGCGGTATTTCAACTGATCAGTGCCGGTACCGGCCTTGGAGCAACAGATAATACCATCCGCAATTCCTTTATCTATACAAGTTCAAATACGGTGAACAACTCATTTGGGATCTTTGCCGGAGGAAGCTCTGTTTCAACCACAGGAACCGGAGCAGATAATGACAACCTGAGTATCATCAATAATTATTTCACTTCTTCATGGTACGGGATCTATGCAGTGGGTGAAAGTACGGGTAAACTGAACGGGATACTCATCAGTGGAAATCTGATTGGCGATGAAGTCGCATCCTCCTATATCACAGGGTATGGAATATACCTTAAGCAGGCTTCGGGAACCATCCGACAAAATATGATTAAAAATATACAAAATGCTACTACTACACCACCAGTTGGAATATATGTGGGAGATGGTTCTTTCAGCTTCACCATTTCCCGCAATGATATCCATTCCATCAAATACACGGGGACTTCCACATATGGAGGCCATGGGCTTGATATACAGGGATCAGTTTCAAACTTTGTAATAGATAACAACCTGATCTATGATATCTCGGGAAAGGGAACCTCTTCCCTTTCCGGGAACGCAATCACCGGTATTCGTTTGCTTGGCTCATGTTCAAGCATGAAGTTGTATTATAACTCCATTCACCTGTTCGGCAATATCAGCCGCTCTACCACCACCGATAAAAGCACTGCACTTTATCTTTCATCAGGTACGACGAATCTTGATCTGCGTAACAATGTGATCATAAACGGAATTGAAAATACGACGGGGACTGCAAAAGCCTTCGCCATTTATTCCGACACACCATCCACAGAGTTCCTGCCCAGCGATTATAACGACATCTATGCCTATGGCGCAGAAGCGATCTTTGGTTATGTGAACAGTGCAAGTAGTCTCACTCTTACCGAGTGGCAGACATCTACAAACGATGATTTCCATTCGATCAGTGTTGATCCCTTATTTACTTCCAATACAATTTTAATCCCTCAATCAGGATCCCCTCTTATTGGAGTTGCCCAGCCATTACCAGGAATCATTGATTACGATTTTGCCGGAAATACCCGGAGTCCTTCTTCAACGACCATGGGAGCTTATGAAATGTCTGTCAGTTCGGACAAAACCCTTAACCTTACAGTTTTCCTGGAAGGATTATATGCCGGAAGCGGGAGCATGAACCAGGCTTATGATGATATGGGACCACATTTCGGAGATGGAATTGCTGACCAGGTGACCGTTGAACTGCATAATGCCACAGATTATGCCACCATAGAATACACCAGTGGCCCAGTAGATCTGAGCACCACCGGGAATATTGCTATTCATACTATTCCCAATAGTTTTGGTGATTCTTATTATATTACCATTAAACACCGCAACAGTATTGAAACCACTTCGGCGCTACCTGTTGATTTTTCAGGAGCTGTTGCCGGTTATGCATTTGATACACAAGCCAAGGCTTATGGAAGCAATATGGGTCTTATAACCGGTAGTGTAGCTATTATCTATACCGGTGATGAAAACCAGGATCAGATTGTGGATGGAACTGATTTGTCTGATATTGGTAACCTTGCAGATGTCGCTGCCAGCGGGTATCTTCCACCGGATATCAATGGAGATGGTTTGGTAGACGGATCGGATCTGTCGGCAGCAGGAAACAATGCAGATGTTGCCGTTGGAGCTATACTCCCGTAATCCCTGGTTGGCACGCGTTTGTAACGCTTGACAGTTGATTTTTAGTGATTATCCAAAATGGTGCAACAGTCACCGTGGAGCCTGGGATTCAATTGACAGTGAACAGACATACGTTGATCAGGGAATGAATATCTGATCCCACAATATACAAACCCGGATGGGTTTAAGTTGATTTTAGTGCAGACACAATTCATGCTACAAATGAATATTCAGTTTCAACCCCAAAAACTTTGACAGATGAAAAAACTATTCCTCACCAGTTTAATACTTTTCTTAGTGGGATTTGGTAATGCCCAACCACTTGCAGGAACAAAGAGCATCCCCGGCAATTACGCTACTATTCAGCTGGCTATCGCAGATTTGAATACTCATGGAGTCGGCAGTGGCGGAGTGGTTTTCAATGTTGCTGCAGGCCATACGGAGACATTTTCTACACCTACTGCAGGGTTGATCACGGCAACCGGGACATCATCAGATCATATTGTATTCCAAAAATCCGGAACTGGTGCGAATCCTTTGATAACTGCAGGAATTGGTACATCTACTTCAACGGACGGTATTATCAAGCTTGCAGGAACAGATTATATCACTTTTGACGGGATCAATCTCCAGGAGAATTCGGGAAATCTTACCAATACCAAGCGAATGGAATGGGGTTATGCGCTGGTAAAAAAACAGGCTACCTCTCCTATTGATGGCTGCCAGTTTGTTGTTATTAAAAACTGCAAAATAACGCTTACAAAGAACAGTGCATCAAAAGGAATTTATTCAGGGAATCACATAGCAACCGCGACTTCCAATGTTACAATTACGGCTACCACCGATGCACACAATGATTGCCAATTTTTCAGTGACAGTATTGTCAACTGCATGGAGCCGATCTCTCTGAATGGATTTAATGCTTCCACCCCATACAATTTATATGACCAGAACAATGAAGTGGGTGTGGATGGAGGAAATATCATTTCAGGTGTTGGTGGGCCAAGGGGTATTTTTGCCATTTACCAGAACAATCTTAAAATCGCCAATAACAATATCACAGAACCGGCTGCCATTACTACTGAACTTTCCGGAATTTACACATCAACAGCTAATGCAGCAAAGATCAGCATTTATAGCAATACCATTTCAGTAAAAAACTCATCTTCAAGTTCATCAACAGTATATGGAATTAAATGTTATTCAGGCAGCAATGCTGTCGGTAGTGTTGTAAGAATTTCTAACAACCAGGTGCAGAACAGCGGATTCACAGGGAGCGCTTCACTTGCGTTTTATGGCATTGATATCGGTGCTGCTCCCGACTCAGCCTATATTTACAACAATTCAGTTGTCAACAACGCAGTCCCCGGTTCAGGGACATTTACAGGGATAAACATTTCAGCAAGTACAGGCCCCACCAATCTTTCCATATTTTTCAATACCATTTCAGGTAACCAGAAAACGGGTGCCGGCGGGATCCTCTATGGCATCAAGACTACCTTTTCAAAAGTCAGGGTTTATTCAAACAACATTTATAATAACGCTATACCAACTTCTTCAGGAACAACAAGCCCGGCACAAATTATCGGTTATTATAATGAATATTCACCTCCAGCCGAAAATATATACCTGAACAATATTTATAACCTTGCCATTGGGGGATCCAATACACACGGTTCTACCGCAATATACGGAATGTATTCATATTCCTCCGGTAGCAAGAACATTTATTCAAATACTATTCATGGACTCTCAAGTCACAAAGGAGTGGTGACTGGGATAAGCAGTCTGCACGGAGATACAGTAAGGATTTTTCGGAATAATATTTACGATCTTTACAGCATCGCCGGTGATAACACTTCAACCAGCGTCAAGGGCATTGAAATCAATGAAACAGGTCATGCATATATTTACAATAATTTTATCTCCGATCTGAAGACCACTTCGGCATCCCACAGCAATGCTATCGTAGGAATTTTTCAGGGATTAAGTTTTGGTATGTGGCAAACTCTATCCCTTTTTTACAATACCATTTATCTCAATGCAATCAGTACCGGGAGCACATTTGGCACTTCTGCCTTCTATTGCAGCAATACATTGGAAGACTATTACTTTGCTGTGGTCATGAATAACAATATTTTCGTGAATGTATCAACTCCGAATGGCAGCGGGCTGACCGTGGCACACCGGCGAAATGGTTCTTTACTGCTTGGTTATTCATACAACTCCAATAACAACGATTTTTATGCAGGAACTCCTGCCCCTAATCATCTTTTATTTTATGACGGAACCTACGGGTTGGAAACCCTGAATGAATATCAAAATTGGGTCTCCCCGACAGAGTCGCGGAGTTTCTCCGAGAACCCTCCATTTATAAATTCTGATAACGCACCTTACGACCTACATCTTGATTCTCCTGATGCAAACCTCTTTGAAAGCGGTGGAATTGTAGTTTCTGCTCCCATTTCAATAACTGACGATTTCGATACAGATCCACGTTATCCCAACAGCGGGTATCCGGATATTACTGCACATCCTGCCAAAGCGCCCGATGTCGGTGCCGATGAATTTGCCAGTATTCGCCTGGATTTAGTACCGCCCGTTATTGAATTTACTGCTTTACCAATGACTTCCTCCCTGCTTGAAAGAACCCTGACCGCTACCATTACAGATGATTATTCCGGAGTGCCTGTTTCGGGAACAGGATTGCCCCGGCTTTATTGGAGAATAAAGCACGGGGTTCCCGGCTCGTGGCAGAATACCCAAGGGGTCTCTGAAGGGAATGATCAATATGCCTTTTCATTTGGTGCCGGAGTTGTGGAACATGATACTGTCGATTATTATATTGTAGCACAGGATCTCGCCCCTACACCGAATGTCAGCACATCTGCCGGCTACAGCGGAGAGTTTACCTCTGATCCTCCGGCTTGTGTGGATATGCCTTATGATTTCGATGCCTATTTTATCATGGGAAACCTTTGTGGCACTTTCAATGTGGGTGCAGGACAAACCTATGAGACCATTACCGAGGCAATTAATGGACTGAGCAACAATATTGTTACCTGCCCGATTACTTTTTTACTCACGGATGAAGAATACCCTTCCGAATCTTTGCCATTAACCTTTAATTCCTATCCATGGTCTGATGTTACCAAAACCGTTACGATTAAACCTGCGCCAGGCGTCACGCCACATATTTACTGGTATACTGGTTATGCGATCTTTTGGCTAAATGGTGCAGGTTTTGTGACCATCGACGGTTCCAACACGCAAGGTGGCACCGACCGCAGTCTGACGATTGAGAATCTTTATGGGAATAATGCTGCATCTGCTATCCGGTTATCCAATGAGGGCAACAACAGCGTGCAGCATTGTACCATAAAAAATTGTATTTTAATTGGTGGTTCCCGGGTAAATACCAATTATGGCATTTATGCAAGCGATGGTGGATACCACGATATTACAATTCAGAACAATGAGTTTCTGAATGCCACAACTGGATTTTCCCTCGGTGGGAATACTGAGAATGTTTCGAGTCAATGGATCATCACGAAGAATATTTTTGGCAACCCGGTTGATGACCTCTCCCTGGGTTATGCTGGCATTGAGACAAAACATGCAGATGGGTTCATTATTTCAGAGAATGTTATTCAAAACATTAAAAGTGACCAGGAAAATGCGTATGGGATGATCATCGGCCAAAACGTGGTTAATACATCAATTATTGGAAATAGGATTACCGGTATCAAATACACCAGCGATGGAGGATTTGGCGGGAAAGGGATCGATATCAATACGGGCAATTCAGTGAGCAACATTCTGGTTGCAAATAATGTTGTTTCGGATATTTCCGGTGATGGATGGGATTATCTGTCCGGCGATGCCATTGCCGGTATTCGTATTCTCGGAAGTACAGGAGGAGTAGATCTGTATTATAATTCTGTTGACCTCTCAGGCCAGATTCATGGAAATAATACTGGCAACCTGAGCGCAGCCGTCTTTGTTGACGGCGGTGCAACAAGTATAAACATGAGTGACAACATTTTCAGAAATTCAATCGTGGATACCGCATACGAAGCTTATGCTTATTCCATTGTTTCTTTTGCTCCCTATACTGCTTTCACCGGGATCAATTACAATGATTATTTTACAGATGGTCCGGATGGAGTTCTTGGATACCTTGATAATGCTGTTTCTACACTTGCAGAATGGCAGACAGCAACAGGACAGGATAATTATTCCCGGAATGAAGACCCATTATTTATTTCTGCAACTGATCTTCATCCGCAAACGGGTTCACCTGTTTTGGGCGCTGGTGTTCCAATCACAGGAATTGATGAAGATTTTTCAGGTGATCCAAGAAACAGCACCAATCCCTCCATGGGTGCATATGAAAATGGATTGACAAGCTCAAATAAGACATTGAATTTGACGGTTTTCCTGGAAGGATTGTATGCCGGAAGCGGGACCATGAACCAGGCTTATGATGATATGGGACCACATTTCGGAGATGGAATTGCTGACCAGGTTACCGTTGAACTGCATAATGCCACAGATTATGCTACCATAGAATACACAAGTGGCCCAGTAGATCTAAGCACTACCGGGAATATTGCCATTCATACTATTCCCAATAGTTTTGGTGATTCTTATTATCTTACAATTAAACATCGCAACAGTATTGAAACCACCACAGCTAATCCTGTTAATTTCTCAGGAACTCCGATAAGCTATACATTTGATGCACAAGCCAAGGCTTATGGAAGCAATATGGGTTTTATAACCGATGGTGTAGCTGTTATCTATACTGGTGATGAAAACCAGGATCAGATTGTGGATGGAACCGATTTGTCTGAAATTGGTAACCTTGCAGATGTCGCTGCCAGCGGGTATCTTCCACAGGATATCAACGGAGATGGTTTGGTAGACGGATCAGATCTGTCGGCAGCCGGAAACAATGCAGATGTAGCTGTTGGAGCAGTACTCCCGTAATCTTTCGGTTGGTGCGCTTTTGCTTCCACCAAAAGAAAGTACCAAAGAAAAGGTACTGTGTTAAAATTCACTAAAAATCTTCGTCATTCGCTAAACTGCGGAAACTCGTCGCTGCGCTCCTCAAACAGTTTGACATGATACTGTGTTGATGTTGAAGAATGCATTTCATTTTTGATTCTTGCTCCAACGATTTAAACTCGCCTTTTGTAATAGAAAATTTAGTGCAAATGTTTGCATTTGAAATAGAAGATTTATTATCTTTGTGATCATCGTGAAATATCCAGAAAATGAAAGACCTGATAAAAACAGTAATTTTTGATCAACAGCGGATGGTGTGGAATAAACGCTTCATTCATCGGAGTTTTCCCCAAAACATAATCATTAGTGAACTTATTGTGGTTATCTCCGGAATCAGACGTTGCGGAAAATCAACCCTGCTCAACCAGATCAGAAATGAGAACAAGGAGAAAGACTATTATATGAATTTTGACGATGAACGCCTTATCCGTTTTTCAGTGGAACATTTTCAGCTTTTGCACGAAACTTTCATTGAATTATTTGGGATTCAAAAAACATTCTATTTTGATGAAATACAAAATATTCCTGATTGGGAACGCTTTGTTCGCCGTCTGTATGACGAAGGGTACAAGATATTTATTACCGGTTCCAATGCTTCTATGCTTAGCCACGAGCTGGGGACACATCTAACGGGAAGATATGTTCAAACGGAGCTGTTCCCTTTTTCATTCGCTGAATTCCTCACCTACAAACAATTTGCCTTGACAGAAAGCGGCATGTACACCACCGATGGCCGTGCAAAACTAATTGGATATTTTAATGAATACTTCCGCACCGGGGGATTTCCGTTGTATCTGAAAGAAGGCAACGATGATTATTTAAAATCCTTATACGAAAGTATTTTGTATCGTGATGTATTGGTGCGTAATAAGTTAGTAAACGAAAAAGAGCTTCTTGAACTGGTTAATTACCTGGCAAGTAATGTGTCAAAATTAACTTCGTTTAATGGGCTTACAAAAGTTGCAGGAGTCAAAAACGCCACCACCATCAGGAATTACCTGTCATTCTTACAGGATACCTATTTGATCTTTCAGATCAGTAAATTTGATTATTCATTGAAAAAACAAATTCAAAATCTTAAAAAGACCTATTTCATTGATAATGCGCTGATACGCCGTTTGGGTTTTATGTTTTCGGAGGAAAAGGGACGACTGCTTGAAAACATTGTATTCCTTGAGCTTCGGCGCAGAAGGTTTGAAATATTTTATCATTTCAACCGCTTTGAATGTGATTTTTTAATCAGGCAGGGAATAACGATTGTTAAAGCGATACAGGTATGTTATTCTTTTGATACAAACGAAACCAAAACAAGGGAAATTAACGGTCTTTTGGAAGCAATGAAAATTTATAGCCTTACTGAAGGCTCAATACTTCTGTACGATACTCAAGAGCAAACCATCGAAGAAAACGGCAAGTTAATCCGGATCATACCCGTTTGGAAATGGCTGCTGGAAAAAGAAACACACAGCTAATGGTTAACATGATACTGTGTTGATGTTGAAGAATGCTTTTCGACAACCTTAGGTGGAAGTCTGTCAGGGTCTCCTTGAATTCACCTAATCGCCTTAAAGATAGATAAATATGTCTTTAAAAATTTTTCTGTATCTTTGCTATATAGCTAACTATTTTTTTCGATTCAACTTTACGATGAAATCAAAGCTGATCCTGTTTCTTTCAATCCTTAGCACTCTCTTTCCTCAGATGAATGTTGCCCAAGGCAGGATGCAAACAGATAGTCTTGATTCGGTTTTAGGCAAAATTAAGAATCCGAAAGAAAAAGTTGATGTGATCCTGGAATTTCTGAAAAAACCGGAGAACCAGTACATAGAAGATACTATGGCTATTAACCTGGCAAACAGGGCCTTTGTAATTTCACAGCAGAATAATTACGCTTTAGGCAAGATTCAGGCAATGATTAAGTTGGGTAACTGTTATTTCAGAAGAAGTGATTATAAGAAAGCAATGGCGTTTGCTCATAAATCAAGGGAAATGTCAGAAGACCTGAACTATGATAAAGAACTGGGTAATGCTTTAAGTCTCATAGGAACAATTTATTCCGAACTTGATGATTATGATCACAGTTCTCAATATTTATTCAAAAGCTTAAAGCTGTTTGAAAAAATCCATGATAAAGAAGGGATATCCAATTCATTAGGTAATATTGGTATCGACTTCACCAGTCAGCAGGATTATTTAAAAGCGCTGGAATATTACAATCGTTCTTTAACTCTTGCTAAAGAAATCAACGCTCAATCCTTGATAAAAACGCAGTATAATAATATTGCAGTCGTTTACGAATACTTAGAGAAATATGATACAGCTATTTCGTTTTTCAGAAAAGCCCTGGAAATAAATATTAAATTAAGCAACAAACTCGGACAGGGGATCAACATTATGAATATTGGATACGATCAGATGAATAAAGGAAAATTTGATGATGCCCGCTTAAGTTTTCAGCAATCTCTTAATCTCTTAATGGAGGTTAACAACCGAATGAATATTGCAGTGGTCTATTTGAATTTTGGATTTTGTAATGATGCAGCAAAAAGAACTGATGAAAGCATCAGATATTTTGAAAAAGCCTTAAATGAAGGACTAAAAAACGGATATTATAGAATTATAGCTGCGGCTGCCCAGATGCTTAACCAAATATACGCCGGTAAGAATGATACGATTAATGCGTATAAATATCTTGCTTTGGAAAAGCTTGCCAGTGACAGTCTATATGCATCTAAAAAGCAAATTCTAATTTCGAAGTTTGAACTTCAATATTTATATGAGAAAAAGGAATTTGAAAGACAGCAGGCACAGCAAGTAAAAATTATAATATTGCTGATCATAATATTCAGCTTAGTTGCCGGACTTGTCATTCTCGGATTGATATTTTCAAGACACCGTTTAAAATCCAAATTCGTTGTTCTTGAAATGGAAAAGATAGAACTTGAAAAAGAGAAAATAGAATCTGAGTTAGTTATTAAAGACCGGGAATTGACAGTTAATTTAATTTCATTGATTAAAAAGAATGAAATGCTTGCTGATATTTCGGGCAAACTGAGGCAACTTGAACGAGATGCAAAAGGAATTGAAGCAAGAGAGTCAATAGCTCTGATCAGTCAGGAGCTGAGAAACAGTACTGATGATAAGATGCTTAAAGAATTTTCGCATCGCTTTCAGGAAGTACATGCCGGTTTTTATGAAAAGTTGATGAATGAATTTCCTGATCTCACTCAGAATGAATTAAAGTTATGTGCTTTTCTCCGGCTAAATATGTCAACAAAAGATATAGCTGAACTAACTGGTCAACAAATTCTTTCTATTGATAAAGCAAGATACAGGTTGCGGAAAAAATTAGCCCTCTCCAATTCCGAAACAAATCTGGTAACATTTCTCTCCCAGATTTAAAAGTCCCGTAAAGTGATTTAGTCTGGTTGATACAAAAAGTTGTGTGTCTGCATTATCTTTTTCAAAAGTTTTACCGCGGAGCCACCCAGAGAATGGACAAAGAACCGCTGAGGATAATGAATTCAATCATATTTTTTCTCGCTGAGTGTCTCACCTATAAGAAAATATAGGAACATCAAAAATAATAACTATTTTTTGGTCAATTGTTCTTTCTTTTGCTACCACCAAAAGAAAGAACGAAAGAAAAGTCACCGCTGCACGA
>CAIWTA010000270.1 GCA_903915465.1 uncultured Bacteroidales bacterium
TATAATGAGTTACCCTCTTCGAAATCGAGGAATTTTCTAACGATTGCCATAGGGGTTATTAAGGAGCCCATGTTCCTGCTGTTGGTTGCATGCGGAGCTCTTTATATGTTTCTGGGCGATTTGCAGGAAGGCATCATGTTGCTTAGTTTTGTTTTCGTGATCATGGGGATCGAATTTTACCAGGAAAAAAAAACCGAGAAAGCACTGGATGCCTTAAGAGATCTGGCAAGTCCCAGAGCATTAGTCATACGTGACGGGGTTGAGATAAGGATTTCCGGAAGAGAGGTCGTTACAGGTGATATGCTGATCCTGCAAGAAGGCGACCGTGTACCGGCAGATGCAACTGTTCTATCCACTGCCAACCTTCTTGTGGACGAATCTCTGCTGACAGGCGAATCAGTCCCGGTTAGAAAGTTGGATTGGGATGGTAAAATTATTGGGGCTCAACCCGGTGGTGATGACCTTCCTTTTGTCTATTCCGGCTCCATGATCGTCCAGGGATCAGGTATTGCAAAAGTTTCGGCAACCGGTATCAATACGGAGATCGGGAAAATCGGAAAAGCGATCGGCAATGTGGCGGAAGAGCCGACCCGGCTGAAAAAAGAGATGGGAACACTGGTAAAACGGTTGGCGGTCACAGGTTTCATTTTGTGCTTGTTGGTCATTGCTGTTTACACATTAACGAGGGGCGATCTTCTGAAAGGTTTCCTGGCCGGGATTACCCTTGCTATGGCTATGTTACCTGAGGAATTTCCTGTCGTCCTTACCATTTTTCTGGCCCTGGGCGCCTGGCGAATGTCGAAAAAACATGTACTTACCAGAAAACCTTCAGCCTTAGAGACACTGGGATCAACAACGGTATTATGTACAGACAAGACCGGGACACTTACATTGAATAAAATGACTGTTCGACATTTGTTTAACGGTACGGATTTTTTCCTTACAGACAAGGAAAGTGAATTGCCTGAAACATTCCATGCCGTTGTTGAGTACGGAATCCTTGCAAGCCAGGCCAACCCCTTTGATCCGATGGAGAAAGCGATTATCCGGCTTGGCGATCAATACCTGCAGGGCACTGAACACATGAACCATGAATGGGAAATGATCCGGGAATATCCTCTTTCAAAGGAACTTTTGGCAATGTCCCGCGTTTTCTCAGATAGTCACACAAATGAACGAAGTATTGCTGCCAAAGGAGCTCCGGAGGCTATTTTCGACCTCTGTCACCTACCCGCTGATATCCGTCAAAAATATGCAGGTGCAATCGAAGATATGGCGGGAAACGGCTTACGTGTGCTGGGGGTCTCCATGTCACAAATCACATCGCAAGAACTTCCTGAAAATCAGCATGATCTCGATTTCGAATTTCTTGGATTGATAGGACTTTCCGATCCTATTCGCCCCGAAGTCAGAAATGCAGTTGCTGAATGCTATAGGGCTGGGATCCGGGTAATCATGATCACGGGAGACTACCCTGTGACTGCAATGAATATAGCAAAAGAAATCGGTTTAAAGAATTCTGACACCTGCATTACAGGACAGGAGCTGAAGTTGATGTCAGAAGAAGAACTATGTCCAAGAATACGAACCATCAACGTTTTTGCCAGAGTCATCCCCGAACAAAAGCTTTTAATAGTAAATGCCCTGAAGAGGAACGGCGAGATCGTTGCCATGACGGGTGATGGAATTAATGATGCACCGGCTTTGAAAGCCGCCCACATCGGGATAGCGATGGGAGAAAAGGGGACGGATGTTGCCCGGGAAGCTTCTGCACTGGTACTTATGGATGACAATTTCTCGTCGATCGTGGCTGGTACTGCCATGGGGCGCCGGATCTTTGACAACCTTCAAAAGGCACTCGGATATATCTTTGCGATACATGTCCCCATTGCCGGTCTTTCACTGATACCAATTTTGCTTATGGACCTTCCCCTTATCCTTTGGCCTGTGCACATCGTATTTCTGGAACTCATTATTGATCCTGCCTGTTCAATGATCTTTGAAGCAGAGAAAGAGGAAAAATATGTAATGGATCGTCCGCCCAGTGATATTAATGAACGATTCTTTGGCTTTAAAAAGATATTTATCAGCTGTCTGCAGGGAGTCGGAATCCTGGCTTTTGTCATGAGTATCTATTTATTCAGCTATTATACCGGACATACCGAAGGACAGATCCGTGCCATGTCATTTATGACCCTTATCGTCGCAAATATATCCGTTATCATGTCGAACCGTTCCTGGACACGCAGCATTTTCGAACTGCTTACAATCCGCAATAAAGCAGCAGGATGGGTCATAGGAAGTGCAATACTTTTCATGGTACTGATCATGAATATTCCTTTTTTTCTGCAACTGTTCATGTTCGAGAAGATCGGAATTGCAGATTCCCTGGTTTGCATTGCGGCCGGTTTGCTGACTATCACAGGATTCGAAGTATTCAAGGCAATAAAATATAGAAGGGAAAAACCCGTTTGAGTACTTTATTCTATGAAACTTAAAAATACCTCCAGAAGCCTTATTAGAAACTTGAGAACCGGAATACTAATCTTTCCTGTACTGTTTATGATCATTCTGGCAAATGCCACAATGGCGCAGAACAAGGGTGCCGGTACCATTTCAGGTAAAGTCGTTGATGCGAAAACTCTTACCACAGTTGAGTATGCGAATATTGTTCTGTCGGATACTGCAACACACGCCATGGTTACAGGTGTTGTATCGGACAGCAACGGCTTTTTCAGAATCAGGGATATCCCCCCTGGTGACTATTACATTGAATATAGTTTTATCGGTTATGTCAAGCAACGAACGAAA
>CAIWTA010000271.1 GCA_903915465.1 uncultured Bacteroidales bacterium
CAGCCGCGCCGGATCGCTTCGCCCGCCTGCAAACCGGTTCACCTCTTCCATTGAAAAAGTGCGGCCGCTGATGGTAGATAAGCTGTTGATGGTTTTGTCCTTGCTGTTGGCTGTTATCACGACCTCATTCAGAGATTTTATATCCTCTTCCATGGCAATATCCAGGATGGTCTCTTTTCCTGAAGTCACCACAACACTGGATGCAAATACTTCCTTGTAGCCGACAAAGGAAATTTTCAGTTCATACCTGCCCGGCATCACATCTGGAATTACGTATGCTCCCTTTTCATTGGATACCGCTCCCCTTGTTCCTGATCCGTTCATTATTTGAATGGTGGCGCCGGGAAGGGTTGCTTGAGAAAGCTTGTCAATAATGACACCCCTGATTTTCTGCTTGTTGTTTTGGGCAAAAGATGACAGTGCTATTAACAGAGAAATAAGTAAAATGTGTTTTTCATGTTTGAAGGTCATTGTTTTATTATTTTCATAATTTGAAAAGTTGCTCCGTATTGAAGTTTTATCAAATAAACCCCAGCTACAAGGTCGTTAGTTTGTATAACGATTTTTTCAATAAAACTGCCGTTTTGCACAATTTGACCGAAAAAATTTAAAAGCTCAAAATTTGCCATTTCCCTGTTACCTTTCATTTCGATCGTAAGTTCATCGGAAACAGGATTAGGATAAGCATTAAACATATTATTGTCTTTGTTTTCATTTATTCCGGTTGAAGATTCATTTCTTACCAAACGCACATAATTGTATATCCTGACGGCATCGCCCTGAGGAGCATTAGCATTGTAATATCCATTTCCATTATGTGTGTATCCGGTAAAACTTCTGGGTTTAGGATCGCTTCGCTGACATCCGGCGCCATGTATATCAATCCACCCACCAAAAGGGGGCATATAGCCCATAGCTCTTCCGAAGCAAACATAGGTGGCGCTTGCTCCGTTTGTCTGCGCTTGCGAAGAAAAAGTAGTGTTGCTCCAATACCAGGGATAATCTGCGACACCTCCTTCATTGGTAATCTGGGTGCAGTTGAACATCGGGTTTATTGCTGCAGAACTGGTTGTTGCAGGAGAACGGGTGTAGTCAACTATACTTTGCAATTCTTTGGTATCGGGTAATCGCCAATCCGAATATCCTGCATAGGTTAAATTTTCAGCATAACTTAATGCGTCCTTCCATAACACACCTGTCCCGTTATCGTTTTGCATCCACATCAAACCAGTAGCACTATCGGTAATTGTTCCGTTTCCGTTGTTAACGAATTGATTTGTTCCATATGCTGTATTGCCGCGAACGTACAATACATAGAAATGCTTTGATTGTCCGTCTTCCGGAACGGGGGAAGTGGTTGGATATCCTTTAATACGTCCATCAATAAAATTGAACCCGAACAAAGTTTCCTGCCCATTCATTGTTGTGCTTACATATTTCGTGGAGGATGCAATTTGACCATCAATAATCCTTTCAGTTCCAAGGTCGCCGTGTGCCAGTGAGTTTAAATCACCGAAACCGACAGAGAAATATGTCGTATCAATATATTTTATACAAGTAGACGGTGGTGGGCCTGGTTCTGCTCCAAAAAACATGGCAATGGAATATAGCTCTTTAATAGTAGGTAAACGCCAATCATGATAACCGCCCGTGTTACATGTTGCAGCGCTATCCACTGCCTCATAATACTTCAGTTTATCATAGAAATTAATTGCTCCATCACCGTTTCTGTCCTCGGTTTGCTGCCACATCAGTCCGGTTAAATTGTCGGTTACTGTGCCATCACCATTGTTGGTATAAGATCGCATGTTTCCGGGATGATTTGAATTCTGTCCGTAGAATGGCTGTCCTGGAGTGGGCATTGTTATTGCAGCCGTTGTGTCGTAAGATATCGTCTGACCTGTTCCAACAATTGGATAAGTATTGGTTTGGCTATATCCAATAATATTTATCATTGTCACAATGCAAAAGGTTGCAATAACATTGACTGTGAAGGATTTGTTTGATAATTTTTTCATGGCTAAGTTTTTGCTCATTGTGAAAGCAAAAGTACCATACAGGAAATCTTTCAAAAAATGGAATCACCAAATAGCATGGTTGTGTCACCCAATAATTGTTATTTGTCACTGAATGGTTTTGTGAGATTGGTATTTATACCTTCTATCCGACATTTAGATTTGTAATTGAATACAATATCTAACTATTACTTTTGCCTGAAGGAAACCACTAATAGTTTTCGGGAAGTCAGTAAATCCTGATAAATCTGGATTTCAAACTGTTAACAAAGACGGTCCGGATAACACGAAAGGCCGGTTTTTACCAGCCTTTCATTTACAAATTATTACCTCCTGTTTTCAGCATTGGGACACCCTAAAAGTTTTTATGGATGATTTGGAATAATTCAGCTTGTTGATCATCCATTTTTAGAAGTTTAGATTTGGTATGTTTTGATTCAGGTAACGTATATGTAATTTGATACATATTATGCGTTAGTTCTGCGGACTTTTTTAAGGATAATATTGATTTTTCTTTGTGAAGAACTCTTTCCAGCTCTTTGTAGATGCAATACGCTGTAAATGATATGCAAATATGGGCTTCGATCCTATGTTTAAGCCTGTGATAAATAGGACGTATTCTCAAGTCTGTTTTCGACATTCTAAATGCTTTTTCGATATACCATAGGTTTTTATAGTTTTCGATCACCTGTTTATCTTTGAGATTTGTGTTCGAGATATATCCTTTAAGCCCATCCCAGGACTGATCATTGTTGAACTTTTCATAATCAATCTCAATGGACACATCGCCTGTTAATTTCAAGTATTTGTTGTAGCCTTTATTATTGATGCTTGATTTTGTCAATTTGCCGGCTTTTATTTGCTTTTCCAGGCGTTGCAATCCTCTTTTGCGGTTATGCTCATCTTTGACAGCCCTGTTTGTTGCATAGGCCACGATAAGCCTGGTATTGCCTGACTTTCTTATCGTCATCATTTGTCCATCTCCAAGCCGCTTATCCAGTATTTGTTTCTTTATTTTTTCTGGCTCATTTTTTATTCTTGCTCCAATAATATATCGGTAATCGAGGTCTTTCAGTGCTTTTATGTTATCATTCGATAAAAGTCCGGCATCGGCAACTACAATGGGTTTGTCAAGGTTAAATTTTTTGCTAATCTTCTCGATAAAAGGAATCAAGGTATGTCCTTCGTAGATGTTTCCTTCAAAAATGTCGTAACCAATGGCATAACCACCCAACCCAACAAGTAAGCCTAAAAATATCTGCGGATTTTGGTGCTTGCCATCTTTACTAAAACCTGTTTTGCGCAAATCATCCTCATCACTTGCTTCAAAATAAAGCGTAGTCATATCATAAAAAACTACGCTAATATTGCCTTGTAAAACCTTTTTTGTGTGGGTAAATGATATCTGCTCAACCTGGAATTGTAGCTTGCTGTTAAGCTTATCTAAGAATCGATAAACCGCATCAACATCAAGCATTACACCTTGAAATCGATATAAATAATCAATTGTCTTTAATTTGCTTAACGGGAATGCCAACCGAGCTATAACCAAGTGTCGAAAAAGCTCTTCTGTTATTGCATTAAATCCGATGTGGTCGTATATTTTGCCGAAAATGATTTCCGGGCCAACAGTCCTGATATTTGCATTATTCAAAGCTGAAAATACTTGATCAACAATCGTGTCATTTTCACTGACAAACAATTTCGGTTGACAGGATATTCTTTCTATTTCTTGTTTGCCTAAATAGGTTAATCTAAGTATTTCTTGTTCGTTACTGCTACTCCCAACAGTTTTAACAACTTTGTACTTACCAGATGATTTCGAAATAATTTGAACTGAAACACTGCCCGATGAATTTTTCTTTTCTCTTAAAAACATGCACAAATATACAATCGGGACACCCATTTACAAAACCCATCTCAATAAAATCAAGGGGTTCAGAGCACTTTTTTAAAAAGTGCGGAAAACAGGAGACAAGGTCGGCATCTTGAGTACTCGAATATTGATCAACGAATGTTGAAATAAGATCGAAAATCAGAATTTCGTTGATCAATGTTCAATTGTTCAAATACAAATTGAAATCATAGCAGGAATCATTTCGAAATTCAAAAGTCGTTGTTCGATTAATCGATTGTTCCAAAACACCTGCCACGAAGCACAAAATCAACCAGCAGAGCTACCATCCAGGATTATTC
>CAIWTA010000272.1 GCA_903915465.1 uncultured Bacteroidales bacterium
ATTATCTCCACGACTACTCAAATTGCCAAGCTGGACTCGTGCCCTCCAGGAAGCAGTGTCTTTGCTCCGCGCACAGCAAACTCTGATTCAGCGAATTGAACTCAATAAATGCTCCTTTCATTATTTATTTTGCAATTGATGCCACTTTTGGCATATCATCATTTCAAACTCCATAAAGTAAAACTGAAGGTAAAAAAATAGGGTTCCTCAGCAGAATCTGTGGGTAGTTTTTGGTTCAGGTAAATCTCCAATTGTGTGGAATAGTGCTATTTTTGCGACTTCATAGCTCCTGAATCCGTACGCTTTTTTTGATGTCGTTTTTGCTTTGTTGTTGAGACCCTCTACGGCACCCAGTGAGATTTGATCTTTGGCATGAAACCAGTTGAGAATAAGCGCTTGATGAGAGCGGATCATTTTGGCGATTTTCTTCATTGGTTCTATTTTTGACTGCATGGTTCGCTTGCACCAACTATCTAGAAAGCCTCTTGCTCTCGTCGCATTATTAAAGTCCCAGAAAAATTGAAAATCTTCCTTGAGCAAATATGCACGGATGGTCGTCAGATTAATTTTAACCAGTTCTCTGAGTGTAACATCCTGCTTTTCTGTTAAATTTTCTGGCCTCTTGATAAAGCACCATCGACTACCGTTCAGCACTGGCTTTTTACCCTCCTTTTTTAGGGTCTTGACTTCGTCGATCCTGACCTTGTCGAGAGCCTCATTCATGTGCTTCATAATGTGGAATCTGTCCAGGATATTAAGGGCCTGTTGAGCATGTTCGGCAACTACCGTTAAATAAGGTTTCCACATGTCAGTGCAGATAAAACGAAGCAGAGAACAGCGTTTTTGGCCAAACTCCGTAAAGAATTTGGCCAATGTCGCTTTGGTTCGGTTTTCACCTGTAAAAAGAAGGCGTTTTCTGCCGGCATCAATCTGGTACACAAGGGTCATAAACTTGTCTTTGCCTTTTCTCCAGGCGATTTCATCAATGCCAATGGCGGTAATTCCGTCAAGATTCCGATGAGCTAATCCCCAAGTGACTGCCATCTTGACTGAACGAAAAACACTCTCCCAACTGGTATGAAACGACCGAGAAACATCTTTCCACGACATGCGCTTGGCCCACGAAGCAAGAAACCAAGCATAGGTGGTAACGAGGTGATTCTTGCCGACTGCCCACGGAACCGTCTCAATTTTGATGCCGCAATCAGGGCAATTAACCCTGCGCATGGTATAAACAAAAAAGACGAGGAACCCCCAAAGCGGGACAAACTGCCATTCACGCGAAGTTGGCATGGTGTCGTACCCAGGACTTGCTTTTCCGCAACCTGAACAGATCGCCCTGGAACCCTTTCGTGGTCGAATTTCAATATCAATACTGGCTTGCTGTTCGTTGCGCCATTTAGCCCTAAAGTATACAAACCCGTGGTGCGGTTGAACGAAATTAAGTATAGTCTTTATTTGCATCCCGCTTTTCTCCTTTGACAGATATTGTCTTGGTAAACAACCATCTTACAAAAGATAAAAACGGGATGCTTCATTCAATGTTTGAGAAAGCTGGAAGGGCCCCTTTTGCTATCAATTTAACCACAGATTCTGCTGAGAAACCAAAAAATTTAACAAAACATTAGGAAGGGATATCACCTCAATAACACCCGAGGCCATGGAAAGGCTCTTAAGCCATACCTGGCCTGGCAATGTGCGGGAACTGGAGAATGTCGTTCAACGAGGGATTGTGCTGGCGGAGGATCAATCTATTAATCTGGAACAATTACCATCCTATCTTATTCAAACTCCTCCGCAAGAAAGCTTCGAACAATTTTTTACTGGTTTTTCTCTGAAAGAGGCGCAAAGAATAATGGAAGAAAAAATCATTACCAAGGCATTGCAAGAAACAAAGGGCAATCGTGTGCAGGCCTCAAAACTGTTAGAGATAAGCTATCCTTCCCTGTTAAGCAAAATCAAAGAAT
>CAIWTA010000273.1 GCA_903915465.1 uncultured Bacteroidales bacterium
AATTAACCTGGGACTGAATTCGGGAGCCCTCTTGATGGAGACCTATGGTACAATTGATTATTTTGTAATCCCTGATTCTGTGAACGTCAGGGCAGCGATATCATTAAATTTTCCATTCTCAGAAATTGCGCTGGAAAAGTTCAACTCAATGCTCAATACGATTAATTTGCAAGGACTGGTATTTTCGACATCTCCTTATTATCAGGCAGTGAAATATATCTTAGGGAATAAGGAATTTGAAAAAGTGAAGGGAGAAATGGAAATGGTTGGAAAATTTAAAAAATTCCCGGAAAATCTTATCCGTACATTGTTTCTTGCAGATGTAAGGTTACACTGGGATTCTGTAAATAAATCCTGGATTTCCAAAGGTCAGATCGGGATTGGTTGTGTTTCAAAATACCAGGTCAACCGCTATGTAAACGGTATCATCGAATTTTCTAAGATAAAAAGTGGCGATGACTTTTCGATTTATTTGGAATTGACAAAAAATGACTGGTTCTTTTTTAATTACAGGAATAATATCATGCAGGCCATAAGTTCAAATAGTGAATTTAACGAAATGGTAATGAATGCCTCAATTTCAAATGTTGAGAAAAAGCGGATTGAAAAAATTGCAAAAGAGTATACTTGTAGAAAGTCTACAGAGGTGAAGAAAAGGAGTTTTTTACGAAAGTTCGAGTCTGCAAATGAAGAAGAATGATGCAAACATAACCGTCATTCCCGATTGCAAAAGCTGATGATTATGATAATTCTCTATTGTGTCCTTTTTGTGTTAATTGCCTATCTGGTGGGATCAATACCAAGCGCAGTATGGGTTGGGAAATTGTTTTATGGGATTGATGTTCGTGAACATGGCAGCGGCAATGCAGGGGCCACCAATGTAATCCGGGTTCTGGGCTACAAAGCAGGGATTCCTGTTTTAATATTCGATGTTTTTAAGGGCTGGCTTGCCGTCAAACTGGCTGTTCTTATTCCCTCATCTCTTTTTTCCCCGGAAGCAATCGTTTACCTGGAACTTGCCCTTGCAGTTGCCGCGGTTCTTGGACATGTATTTCCTGTATATGTAGGATTTAAAGGTGGAAAAGGGGTCGGTACATTGGCAGGTGTCGGCATTGCTTTATTTCCAATAGCACTTTTAGTAGTCTTGGCTTTTTTCATCCTCACACTGATAATCACGCATTATGTTTCCGTTTCATCTATTCTTGCGGGGGCGACTTTCCCATTTATTGTAATATTTTTGACAAATGAAACTCGTTTGCCTTTGATCATGCTGGCAATCATTGTGGCATTGTTTATTCCCCTGACTCACCTGAAGAATATCAAGCGGCTTATTCATGGTGAAGAGCATAAATTTGACTTTTCCCGTAAAAACAGGAAGGAGTAGAACAAATCCGTAAATTGTTAAAAAGAATATAATATTGTACATTTGACAAAAATTTTTATCACATGAAATTTATCGTTTCAAGTTCTCTTTTGCTTAAGAACCTTCAAGCAATCATAGGAGTGATCAACAATAGCAACACACTGCCTATCCTGGACGATTTCCTTTTTGAATTAAAGGAAGGTGAGCTTATTATTACTTCTTCTGACCTGGAGACAACCATGAGCGTAACTGTCAAGCCCGACATATCGCAGGAATTGGGCAGTATCGCCATTCCGGCAAAGATTCTCGTGGATACCTTAAAAACATTTGCTGACATTCCTGTTTCATTTTCTATAAATGAATCAAATTTAGGAATTGAGATTTCGGCAGGTGATGGGAAATACAAGCTTTCTGGCCACAAGAGTGATGAGTATCCCCACACGCCTCCAATTGAAACTTCCTCTTCAATTGAACTTACTTCTTCTCTGCTTGCAAATGCAATAAATAAAACTCTTTTTGCCACTGGAAATGATGAACTTCGCCTTGTCCTTTCTGGGGTTTTCTGTGAGCTTTCACCTGATGACATTACTTTTGTAGCAACCGATGCGCATAAGCTTGTACGTTATAAAAGAACAGATGTGAGCTCAGAGGATTCAGTTTCATTTATCATTCCGAAAAAACCCCTCAACCTGCTAAAAAATATCATTTCAAACCAGGAAATTTCGGTAAAAATTGAATATAACCGCACAAACGCATTTTTCTCATTTCAGAATATTCATCTGATTTGTCGGCTGATCGATGGTAAATATCCCAACTATGATGCCGTTATACCAACAGAAAACCCCAATAAACTCACGATCAATAGAAATGCCCTTTTAACGACTATACGAAGGGTGTCTATTTTTGCAAACCAATCAACCCACCAGGTCAGGTTTAAATTGTCAGGAAAAGAACTTGTTTTATCTGCCGAAGACCTTGATTTTTCAAAAGAATCAAAAGATCGACTGACGTGCGCTTATGAAGGAGATGACCTGGAAATCGGATTCAATTCCAAGTTTTTGGTTGAAATGCTTAATAATATTGACACCGAAGAAATCTGTCTGCAGATGTCTGCTCCAAACAGAGCCGGGATCTTAATGCCGGTCAACAATGAAAATAAAAGCGAAGATATTCTAATGCTCGTGATGCCAGTTATGTTAAACAAGTAGGTTTTACCTGTTACTTTTCGGCACCAGCTTTTCTTATTCTAGACTTAGTGCAAAATAAAAATCCTGCGATAAGCAGGATTTTTGTTGGATTCAAATGTAAAAACGGAGCTATTCTTTTTTTACATTGATTGCCTTTTTACCTCTTTTGTCTTCCGTGATATCAAAAGAAACCTGGTCATTTTCCCTGACACGGTCAATCAATCCACTCACGTGAACGAAAAGGTCTTCTTGTGTTTCATCATCGACGATAAAACCAAACCCTTTTCTCTCGTTGAAAAACTTTACTTTACCTGTTGACATAACAATTCTTATTAAAATTTCAGGGACTAAGTTACAATATAATTTTGAAATACAAATTTTATTGAAAAAAAAATCGAAAATTGACCTTTGATTAACAGATATTTCTATATTTTTACAAAAAAAAGAACCGCCATGAAAAAAATTTCCTTGAGTCTGGATAATCTGAATGAAGTATTTCCATCAGATTTTAGTGAAGAGCAGATTGCCAAAGGAAAAACTCTTTTTTTGAAGAAGTTGTCCCAGGAAGCTCATTGTTTTTATGCAGGGAAGATACAAACGGTACCAAAAGCTCCAGTTCCTGGATTTAATTGGTTTAATGTTTGGTATACCCCTGGGGTCTCTAAAGTATCGACAAATATTCGTGACAACAATGACTGTTCTTTTGAACTTACCAACAGGGGCAACCTTGTAGCTGTTGTTAGTGATTCTACTAGGGTTTTGGGGGATGGAGATTGTACTCCTTCAGGAGGTTTGGGGGTAATGGAAGGCAAGGCTTTCCTTATGAAGTATTTGGGCGGCGTTGATGCAGTGGCACTTTGCATTGACAGCAAGAATGAAAAGGGGCAGAATGATCCCAACCGGATAATTCAGTTTGTCAAAATGTGTCAGCATAGTTTTGGAGCTGTAAACCTGGAAGATATTTCCCAACCAAATTGCTTTAAGGTGCTTGATGTGCTGCGTGAAGAATGTGAAATACCCGTGTGGCATGATGATGCCCAGGGTACTGCATGCGTTACCCTTGCTGGTTTGATAAATGCCCTCAAGCTCGCAGAAAAAAAGATCCACGACGTACGGATAGTTCTTCATGGTGCAGGTGCTTCAAATACTACGATTGCACGCTTATTGATCACCGATGGTGCGGATCCTTCAAAAGTGATCCTTTTTGACACAAAAGGCTCCCTTCATTCAGACAGGAAGGATATTGAGGCAGATCAGCGCTTTTACCGGAAATGGGAACTTTGTATTACAACAAATCCCGAAAAAATCCTGACGATGGAAGAAGCAATGAAAGATGCAGATGTGCTTATCTCTCTTTCAACACCTGGGCCGGATGTTATTAAACGTGAATGGGTTCGAAGTATGGCTGAAAAATCTATTGTCTTTGCTTGTGCCAACCCTGTTCCAGAGATATATCCTTATGCAGCAAAAGAAGAAGGGGCTTTCATTGTAGCCACTGGTAGGGGAGACTTTCCGAACCAGGTGAACAACTCTATCGGGTTTCCCGGAATCCTGAAAGGAGCGTTAATGGTAAGGGCTCGTAAAATCACGGACAATATGGCCATCGCAGCAGCGCATTCTCTCGCTGATTATGCAGAAAAGCGTGGAATCAATGTTAATGATATTGTCCCTAGCATGGAAGAAGCTTCAGTTTTTCCCCAGGAAGCAGCGGATGTAGCTATGCAGGCAATTAAGGACGGTGTCGCACGAAATACAATAACCTGGGAAGAAGCTTTTCAAAAAGCGAAAAAGGATATAGAACACGCCCGCAATCTGACAACTTCATTGATGGACGAGGGTTTTATAGAGAAACCTCCATTGTCAATTATCCAAACTGCATTGGATTGGGCCATAAAAGAGGTCCAGTAAAAAAAGAAGCCGCACTTTTGGCGCGGCCTCTTTTGTCCTCCTCGTAATTATAAGGAATATTTCAGATCATTTCTGGATAATCAACTTCTTTATTGTCGTTTCCTTCCCATTGGTCAGTTCAAAGAAGTAAGCTCCCTGTGATAATTTGCTTATTTCAATGCTTTTTGTCACCAGGCCATTCACTTCAAAGTTTGCCAAATTGAATTGCTCTTCCCCCGAATTGCTCAGAATCCTGATGCTAAGCAGCTCTTTTTGGGAGGATCTGATCTCGACAACAAATGTTCCGCTATTGGGGTTTGGGAAAAGCCGGAAGCTGACATTCTTCAGCTCATCAATTCCTGCACAATTCATATAAGTAACACTGACAGAATCAGAGGTGAGGCAGCCATTTACATCGGTCACCAAAACTTTGTAAGTTTGTGTGTGGAATCCGACATTGGTAGAATCAACTGTTATGATTGGAGTAGTTGCCCCACCCGGAGTCCATAAATAATTGCCAGGATTAGAGATCGTGGCATCGAGAATAATTGAGCGGTTCCCGCAAATGGAGGTGTCATTCCCGATATGAATTACTGGCAAAGGCAATATCGACAAGCTTAATGTATCACCTGCAACAGGGCATAAAGGAGAGCTGGATGTAGCTGTAACGATTAGACTGACTGAGCCAGCCTGGATATCACTTTGTCCCGGAGAATAAACAGGGTGCAGTGCAGTATTATCACTAAATATCCCATCACCACTGGTCAACCAAAGGATCGTGGAAAAATTTGTTGCTGTGGATGCATCCAGAGGA
>CAIWTA010000274.1 GCA_903915465.1 uncultured Bacteroidales bacterium
ACGGTTCTTAATGGGAAAAATGGGAAAGACCGGATATTACCTGTTACGGAGTGTACAAAAAACCAGTTGAAAGAATATGTCAGAAAACGTGACCGGCTTTTAGGGTACACCCCTGATCCGTTTTTCATATCTGATAAGGGCATTCGTTTAACCGACTGCCCCGTCCGGTACAACTTTGCACTTATTGGTAAAATGATCGGTCTGCGCACAGAACAGCCATTCCACAAGTATGGGGTCGGTCCCCGCATTCATGATCTGCGGCACACATTTGCTGTAAAGGTCATGATAAACTGGTACAAGGAAGGTAAGAATATCGATCAGGAAATGCTCAAGCTGGTTACTTATTTGGGACATAAGTCGGTCATTCATACCTACTGGTACATCGAAGCCGTTCCGGAACTGCTGGCCCTGGCTTCACAACGTGCTGAAAATCTTTTGGAGAAGGAGGTGCGACTATGATAGCCATGACTCTTTCAGCATTGGTTCAGAAGTTTTTTACAGAAAAACTTTACACTCAGATGGAAGCCAGCCCTCACACGATTACCAGTTACCGCGATACGTTCAGATTGCTTTTGAAATTTGCCGGTGAGAAGATGGGGAAAGTGCCAACTAAGTTGAGCATTGCTGATCTTGATGCCGAGATGATCGGACTCTTTCTGGACAATATCGAAACCACACGAAAAAACGCTGCCAGAAGCCGCAATACACGGCTGGCTGCCATCCGTTCTTTCTTCCGGTTTGTTGCCATTCATGAACCAGCTTATATGCTTCATTGCCAGAAAATCCTGAGTATGCCCAGCAAACGTTATGTAAAGCGCAATGTTGAGTTCCTCGATGCCAAGGAAATGCAGGCTTTGCTGAATGCTCCTGATTGCTCTACATGGATCGGACGCCGCGATCATGCAATGCTGACCGTCGCGTTACAAACCGGGCTAAGAGCATCTGAACTGGTTAATTTGAAATGTGGCGATGTGTTTCTTGAAACCGGGGCACATGTTCGTTGCCTTGGCAAAGGACGTAAACTTCGCTCAACACCCCTGAGAAGAGAAACTGTTGCATCCATGAAAAACTGGATCAAGGAACGATCCGGAACTGATCAGGATCCTCTTTTTCCTACTATGCGCGGCGGTAAAATGAGCCGGGATGCTCTTGAACATGTAGTAAAACGGCATACTGTAACAGCAGCTAAATCGTGCTCTTCACTCATTGGAAAACGGATCAGTCCGCATGTGTTGCGTCACAGCACAGCAATGAACCTCCTTCATCATGGCATAGATCAGGCCGTGATTGCCCTTTGGCTCGGTCATGAATCAATAGAGACCACACAGATGTATATCCATGCCGATATGATGCTAAAAGAAAAAGCTCTTGCAAAAATGACCACTCTCTCCTCAAAACCTGGCCGTTATAAACCAGATGATAAATTACTCAGCTTCCTCGAAAACCTATAAATTATGCCGCATGGTCGCAACGGTTAAGTGTCGAAATCAACACTTTGTCAAGTCCATGCGGCATTATAATGGATGCGGCATTATGGGCATTATGCCGATATCGGCATAATATCCACAGCGTTGGCCACCCCAAGCGTCTTAACCGCTTCGACGGAATGTCGAACAGCTACGGAGATATCCCATACAGCAAGGAGGAGCTGATTGCTGAACTCGGTTCTTCCTTCCTCTCCGGCATTGCAACATCACCATAGGCGTGGGCTGAAGTCACATTATCGCCAGTAGCGCCCGCAATATTTTTTTTCAAGCGATAATAACAGGGTGAGTGAGTATGGCCGATGAAACAGACTCCCAGCTGATTTAATATCC
>CAIWTA010000275.1 GCA_903915465.1 uncultured Bacteroidales bacterium
ATTGTAAAAAGCTTCATTTACTTCAATGTATTTGTGGTTTTCCAAATCGGTTAAACCACAGGCGGAAGGATTGATATGAAATAACTTTGAAAACTTTTCTTCAGAAAATTTGATTTGGGAGATATCCTTTGTAACCCCGAAAATTGCAGGCTTACCGTCCCAAAATCCATGGGAAACTCTTGTTTCCACCGGAATTTGAACACCTGATTTTGTAATAATCGGGACAGGACAAAACGTTGCTTTTCCGTTTAACATTTCGCCAACTATTCTGCCTGCTTCGTCGCGGCAGTCGGGCGGATGAACCATGAGAACTGATTTTCCAAAAAGTTCTTCCGGGGTATAGCCGAGACGGCCAATAACTGTTGTATTGGTGTGAATTATATTACCTTCTACATCCAGAATAAAAAGAAAATCGTCGATTGTGTTAAAAAATGTTTCATAATTTGTACGGGTTTGTGCCAGTAAATTTTCTGCCTGCTTGCGCTCGGTGATGTCTTTATCAACGCCACGGTAACCTTTGAGATTCCCATTTTCATCCAGTATGGGAACACCATTGGTGAGGAGACAGATTTTTTCACCATTCTTTCCGATAATATTATTCTCCAGATCTTTTATTGGCGCCTTTTTTGCAAAGAGTTCAGAAAAAATCGCAGCCACTCTCTTTGCCTCATCCGGTGGCATGAAATCAAATGGTTTCTTTCCGATTGCGTATTCATGGGTTTGCCCAATAAAATCAAAGCTTTTTTGCGATGTATAGGTATAGACGCCATGCTCGTCCACCTCCCATACCCAGTCAGCCATGCTGAACGTGATATCTCTCAGCCGGTTCTTACTTTCCTTTAGTGCTCTCGCCACCTGCTTGTTTTCGGCACTATCTGTTTCACAGGCTGTTTTTAATGCATCATACTTCTGTTGCAGGTACTGCAACGCTTGTGTTAGCTCCTCTTTGGTTTTATCCGGGCCATTCATAATTTTGGATCATTACAGGAATACTTACTTGGGCTAGCGTGCATTACAAATCCGCACAATAAAATTATTCATTTTTTTCAAATGTACATTTTTTTCCCGTTTCAAATATGGTATTGTAAAATAGAAAACTGAGCCTTTTCCCTCTTCGCTCTCCACCCAAATCTTTCCGCCATGTTTTTCGATAAAATCCTTGCAGATGATTAAGCCCAATCCGGAACTTGGTTCACCTTCGGTACCTTTACGACTTGTCTGTTCATCAAGTCGGCAACTGCGTACTCTTGTCCGAGCGGTGAATAATCCTTTGAATCCTCAGCTTCGGAATCTCCAAAAAGATATATTTTCCCGTTTTTCTCTGTATATATATATGCAAATCTTGCTTTTGCATTGACGCGGATTATTGCTTTCAAGGTGTTTTTAATAATCTGATATTGCGGCTTATCAATATCACCCGGCTTTGCATCAAGCGCTTTTAAATCCTCTTTTGGCAACATTGCTTCAATGGACCTGGCGATTAGCAATACATTTTCGGATTGCTCGTCTTCGATTCCTATCAAAGTAAAACGAATATATATCACCCCTAAAACTGCAAGTACCAGAAATACAAATATTTTCGGCATTGGTTTTCTTATGATAGAATTTCGCTTATCCATCATAAAAGATTAAATATTAACTTTTTTGGGGTCCCCGGGTTGCTGGATCAGGTTTGAAGGTAAGATAAACCGGAAAATACTTCCTTTCCCCTCTTCGCTTTCTGCCCAAATCCTTCCTCCATGTTTTTCTATGAAATCCTTGCAGATAATCAATCCCAATCCGGTGCTTGGTTCACCTTCGGTGCCGTTTCTATTGGTTTTAACATCAAACCGGAACAAATTATCAATCATTGAACGACTCATTCCGATACCCGTATCCCTGATTGATATTTCTACAAAATTTCCGGGTACTGGTTTTGCATAAATGATAACCTTCCCACTTTTGTGTGTAAATTTTACTGCATTGAAAACCAAGTTACGCAAAATGCTGTCGAACATCTGTATATCAGCCGTAACCATCAAATCCTCCGGAACTTCATCGCTGATCCTGATCATTTTTTTGTCGGCTGCTTCTCGAACCAACTCAATAACAGGTGAAACTCCACTCAGCAATATGAACGATTGGGGGTTAAATCCACATAAGCCACGCTGCATCTGCGACCACTCAAGCAGGTTTTCAAGCAGGTTGAAGAGTTTGATCGCTGAGTTTCTCATACTCAAAGAAATCTCCTGGATCTGGTCCAACTTCAGAGTTGGTAAATTCTCTACCATCAGACGGGTAAAACCAAGGAACACATTGAACGGACTGCGCAAATCGTGGGCGATGATGGAGAAAAATTTGTCTTTTTCGGCATTAAGTATTAATAGTTCTTCGTTTTTATGATTGATTTCCTCCCGCGCAATTTTGCCTTCAGTGATGTCCCTGGCAGTGCCCTCAAATCCAATTACTTTACCGGTTTCGTCTCTCAAAGGAACAGCGCTTGACGTGTACCAATGCCACGTTCCGTCTATGTGTTGTACGCGATGCTCAACGCCCTCTTGCCGTTTTCCTGTCCCGATCACTTTTTGGAAGAACTCGAAACAAGCGGGCAGATCATCAGGATGAACAAATTGTTGAAATGGCTGACCAGATACCTGGTTTACCGGATGCCCTAAAAGTGCAGTCCATGCAGGAGAAACGAACATAAACACTCCGTCCGGAGTGAGCGTATAAATAATGTCGTGGCTGTTCTCGATCAAATGGCGGTGCTTTTCTTCGCTTTCTTTTAATTCAGATGTCAACTGTCCTGCAATCTGTATGGCTCTGGTTTGTGTTACTATTAATGATAATATCAAACCAAATAAGAGGAAACTAATCAGGATACCACTTAATAATATGATAATAACTTTGTTGTCATAAAAGAACAATTGTTCTTCTGATTGCAAAAAGCACAATGTCCACTTCTTCCCATTAAATACAACGGGTAATGTAAGCACTCTTTTGATTAAATTATTGTGGAATAGCGCACCTTCCCGTTGACTGTCGAACAATAAAGAATTAGCAGAAATGCTGTCATTATCGTAAATCTGTAAACGAATTCTGCGAGATTCAGTCGAATCCCAATGGCCTAAAATACCATTCATTAAATCATTCATCCGGTAAGGGCTATATACCCATCCAATAATTGCTGCCCTGCGTTCTTCAACAGTATTTGTAGATTTTCCATTGCGGTAAACAGGAACATACATCAGGGCGCCTGCCTGTAAATCTTTATTGGTTTCCTGAACGAGAATTACTTTACCTGAAAGTGCAGCCACATCAAAGTCGCGCGCTTGTTCCATTGCCTTCCTTCTAATAGGTTCGGAATACATATCATAGCCAAAAGCCCGAAGGTTGCGGCCTTCAAATGGTTCAAGGTAAATTATTGAAGTATAAACAGCTCTGCCGCTAAAAGGTTTTACGGTAAAATCTGAAAATCCTTCCTTTCGTATGTTGCTAATATGCTGTTGTAATTGATTTTCAGGTATAATAACTGAATATCCGACGCCTTGGATGCCATGCAAATTTTCGTCGATTTTTGCACGTTTAATAAAAAGTTCCCATCCTTTGCGGGTTACTGTATCAGAAGCTGCAAAAAGAGAGGAACCGCAGCGTAAGAGTTGAGCATGTGCATGAAGCCGGTCGGATATTGTCGTTTTTATTTCGTTACATACCAAAGAAAATTCAGCCTTAAACCCGGCTTCAACATTTCGCTCGGTAAAAAATGCGAATGAAGCTGTTAATACAAGTCCGACAATCAAAATGGCCAAAGCCTTCCAGGCATTTTTGGATGAACTTTTGGAAAGGGGAAATTTATATTTTAGATTGGCTCGTTTCAAAATTGTCGTTAATTTTTACTTTTGCTTATTTCATTTATTTGTTGGTTAAATATTGGTATAGTAAATTTAAAAGTACTTCCTTTCGCCTCTTCGCTCTCCACCCAAATCTTTCCGTTATTTTTTTCGATGAAATCCTTGCAGATAATTAATCCCAATCCGGTGCTTGGTTCGCCTTCGGTGCCTTTCCTGTTGGTTTGAACATCAATCCGGAATAAATTATCAATCAGTGCACGACTCATTCCGATACCCGTATCTTTAATTGATATTTCAACTGAATTGTCGGGCATCGGCTTTGCAGCAATGGTAATTTTCCCGCCTCTTGGAGTAAACTTCTCAGCATTGGAAATCAGGTTCCGTATCACGGTTTAGAGCATGTGATCATCAGCAACTACTTCCAAATAAGCCGTAATATCAAGACTGACTTCAATCTCCTTTCTTTGTGCAGAACCGATGAACGGATCAACAACTTCTTTGATTTTATGCGCCAATGGAATTGATACAGGATTGAATGGGATCGACCCATGTTGCATCTGCGACCATTCCAGCAGTTTTTCGAGCAAACTGTACAGGTTGGTGGCAGCACTATTCATAAGAACCGCCATCTCTTGAATTTTATTCAATGGCATAGTGTCTGTTCTCTCAGCCATTATTTTTGTAAACCCAAGGAAAACATTGAACGGACTGCGCAAATCGTGGGCGATGATAGAGAAGAATTTGTCTTTTTCGGCATTAAGATTTTGGAGGAGCTCATTCTGGAGTTTAATTTTTTCTTCCATCAGTTGCTTCTCCCGCAATGATTCTATCATTTTATTGAATGCGACGGAAAACTCACCAAGAAAGCTGACTCTTTGCTTTAGATCTCCTTTGGCAATTTGTTGCGTTTGCCAGGTAAGGTGGCGCAGATTCGAATGAAGCTGCTTATATTGAGAGATCATAACATTTTGACGGATCAGGTCATCTGGCGGCGAAATATCGAGGTTGCCATTGGCAAGCGCATGGAGAAAAACGGCTCCTGCCTGGTATTGTGTAATAAATTTTCTGCAATTGATCAAAAATTCAGTGCAATGAGTGTCATTACACATTGCCAGTTCTGTTTTATCAGCCAGGTCAATTGCAGAATCCATTTTTCCGTCAATCAAATACAAGAGTATCTGATTAATGGAATACAATATATCATCCTCCTGGCGCAACATCAGAATTGGTTATGAGTTTATCTTTTCAACTGCGAAGCGGCAAGTGCGTTCACCTGTACCCCAGCAATCAATTTCTTTAACCTTGAATTTCTCACTTGTATATGAATACATGATACCAGCAATAAAACCTTCATCGTAATCGCAAAATGCAACACCGCTATACGGAAGCCCTGAACAATCCAGGTCTTCGGAAATTGTGAGGACAAACGACAGATTTTCCATGTCAGCTTCCTCAATGCGAAGTACACCAATACTGAATTTCTCCAGGTTTTCAGCCAGGTTAGCCACAAATCCATTGAAATCGAGGGTACAATCGAGGACATTTTTACAAAACTCCGCTCCTGCTTTATATCCTGCTTCAACAAATAATTCGTTGGTTTTTATATGCCCCAAATGTTTTTCAAGCACATCACGCATGGTGTATTGCATTAAACGGTAAACGGCAACATGGGTATTTTCACCCAGGTATGGACGGCCAAGGGCAATGTCGCCCAAGTCTTTCCATTCAAAATTGTATTTTGTGTTCGTTTCCATAATCGTTCGTCTTTCTTTTGCAGATTAAGAGTCTGTTTAAAATTCTTTTAACATTCAGTTGACACCCTCCGGGGTTCTTATTTGGTTCTTTCATTCTGCCTCCGGTTGCACCGGAGGTTAATAAGATTAAAGTCCTTCGGACTTTCTTAACATGAAAACACTGAAAGGGGTTTCATTTGAATAACCGCGGGTGTAACCCGCGGAAAATTCTAAGTTATGTATGGTATTGTAAAATAAAATGTCGAACCTTTACCAAGTTCTGATTCTACCCGGATTTTACCACCGAGTAATTCGACAAATCCTTTTGAAATTGCAAGGCCTAACCCGTTTCCGCCGTAATTTTGGCTTATAGATAAGCTCGCCTGGCGAAAACGGTTAAATATTATTTGCTGCATTTCAGCTGCTATCCCAATTCCGCTGTCTTTTACATAAAACTCAAGTTCCTTGCCTTTTAAGCTGTACCCAAATTCAATAATTCCTTCAGGTGTAAATTTTAATGCATTATTTAGTAAATTGGTTAATATTTGTGTTACTTTGGTTTTATCGGTTTCAATTTCAGATTGTTTGTCGGTTAAAGGCAGTTTGGCAATAGGCGAAACATTTCGATTCAATGCCTGTGTTTTAAAAATCACAAGCAGATTGGTAATGATATCATTTATGCAAACCTTTTGAATATTGATTTTTTCCTGATTTGTTTCTAATGCTGAAATGGTGATAATATCAGTAACAATCGAAAGAAGTTGTTCGGCGCTTTGAATGATTATATTTAGAAAACTTTTCAATTTTTCTTCCGATACATCAGGTTTAATAAGCATTCTGGAAAACCCTATAATCGCATTCATAGGGGTTCGTATTTCATGCGATATATTCTGCAGGAATGCGGTCTTTAAGCGGTTGCTTTCTTCAGCATTTTCTTTGGCTTTAATTAATTCTTGTTCCGCTTGCTTGCGATCGGTGATATCGCGAATGGTTCCTGTCATAAATTTCCCGGAACCAGTTTCCCATGTTGATATTGATAATTCCATTGGAAACTCAACTTCATTTTTCCTTAATCCGAATAATTCAAATGAATGCCCCACAACAGACTGGTATTCTCCTTGTTGTATCCGTTGTATCATATCATTTTTCAGTTCAACCAAGCGTTTCGGCATTATTACAGACAGGTCTTTTCCTATTATTTCTTCTTTTGAATAACCGAACATTCTCACTGCACTATTGTTCCAACCCCAAATTTCTCCTTCACTATTTACCGAAACAATAGCATCATTAGCCGATTCTGTTACAGATCGGAATCGCTGTTCGTTTTCCATTAATTTCGCTTCATAACTCTTGTTTAGCGTAATATCCCGAACAGTCGCCTGAAGAACTTTTTTACCGCCGATCTCGATTACTGAAAGCAGCACGCTTGCGGGGAACTCTGTGCCGTCTAGCCGTTGATACGTCCACTCGAAGAAGTTCAATCCCTTTTCGAAAGCGATCTGCATCATCTCTTTCGATTTAGTCAATGAACTCTGCAAGTCGGACTGAAACTCCGGTGAGTAATCGGCAATACTATGAGCCATAAAATCCAGCTCATCCCGACAACCAAACATCTTAACCGTAGATGGGTTCCCGGAAATAAACTTTTGTTCCGATGTCACTATCATGATGGCATCTCTTGATTCGGTATACAGCGCGTGGTATTGTTCCTCGCTCTCCCGCAATGATTCTCTTACCAGAATGCTTTCGGTTATATCCTCAGAAATTCCCAACAGATATTCAGGTTCCCCCATGGAATTCAGGATCGGAACTTTCCTTGTGTGTAGTATCCGTGTCCCCTGGTGTTTGGTCTGAATGGGCTCTTCGGGAATATCCTTCGTCTCTTTACTTCGCATAACCTCCCTGTCCTTTTCAGTAAAGAAATCGGCTTGTTCCCTGGTGAAGAAATCATGGTCATTCTTACCTATCATTTCTTCTTTGGATGTGCCCAGCAGATCCGCTCCAGCCTGATTAAACCGAACAAATCGCAAGTCATTTGCTTCCTTAATAAAAACCATATTTGGAATGTTCTCGATAATCGAGTCCAAAAAATTATAAGCCTGGCGTTGATTTTCTTCAGCCTGTTTTCTCTTGGTGATATCCTGTATCTGCACCAGATAACCAGTTGGTTCTTTTCTGTCGTCATTTGTTCGTGTAATTATTATATCAAGCCAGATCTGGCCAGATTTTGAAGTATGATAAAGATTCCATTTTTTGACCTTATCAAAGTCAAAAAGCATTTGATAAGAAATATTTTTACCGAGTCTCAAATCATTTTTGTTCTCATCGGATAAGTTTGGATCACTAAAGAGAGAAAATTGCTTAATTTCGTTTGAATCTTCTATCCCGAACAATTCCAGGCAAGCTGGGTTAGCACTCACAAGGAGCCCTTCCGGATTGTAAAGCTCAATTGCGATAGGTGATTGCTCAGTAAGAACTCGATACAGCTCTTCGCTCTCGCGCAGCTCTTTTTCCGCCTGTTTGCGTTCTGTAATATCAACCACGTTCAAATGGCATTGTCCTCTGTTTTGGATTACAGCGCCGGTAATGTGAACAAACATTCGCTGATTGCCCTGCGTTGACAGGATTACTTCACAGAATTCTTTAGCTTTGCTGGTATATACTGTTTCGAGAAAGTTATTAAAGATTGGTTTTGTATCATCGGAAACAAAGGTGACAAACCTTTTGTTTCTTAATTGCACTCTTTTGTCGCCCAGCATTTGCGAGCCAGAGATGTTCATTTCAATAATACCGCCTTCTTTGGAAAGTGTAAAAAAACCTATCGGTGCAAAATCGTATAATTCAGTATATTTTTCTGAAGTACTATGTTCTGCTGATGTTGCCTTATTAAGTTCTTCATTCTGCAATTCCAGCTCTATCTTGTACACCTCCAGTTCATGAACAAGTCTCATTGCTTTGTCCATAGAAAGTTGCAAAGCTGCTTTCGACATTTTCCTTATCAGCGATTCTTCTGCCTTCTGGCGATGAGGAATTGTGGCTTGTGATTTGTTATCCTTTTTCATACCAACAAAATTGGTTCTTTACATCGGATCTCCTTCATTGCGTTTTAGTTTCCCGAATTATAATCTCAAGCAGGGCATGACGTTTTTTTGCGTCCTGAATCAGGGAATCAGCGTTATCCTGGCCGATCGCAAAACAGGTTTTGATTGTTTCGCGTATTTGCATCCCCTCCTGCAAAAGTTCTTTGGGCATCAGGTGCTCAAATTGTTCACTGTATTTCCCTGTTAGCAAATCATCAATAGAGGCCTCTTTCAGCAATTGTCCCTTGAGGTTAAACCAACCCATGTCAAGTAACTGTGTAATGAAAGGTGGCACTTGGCTGCTTCTCAAAAAGGATTGAAAATACCCCATCACCTTGGAGGTGAACCGCCGGCGAACTTCCTTCACAATCAGTTTTACAATCAATTTATCAAGATCATCGTTTAGTTTTTGATACTGGGTTACATCAATCTTGCCCTGTTGCGCCCGTTCAAGGACTTCGCTTGGAACAATGTGGATTGAAATTTCCATCATTGTTTCCGCTTTATCACGCAGCGTGTATTGAATATCCATGCTCATACCCTTCATCTCACGGATCAGTTTGCGCCTTTCTTCCGGTGAACAATCCACCGATAGCCGCTCCCCATGCTTTTCCATGTCCAAAATTGTCTTCACTAAACCGGAAACCAGTTGTGGGGAAAAAAAATCTGCACTGCGATAAAGAGCAAGCAGTTTTTCCGTGGAAATGTTTTCCGCATTCAGGTAAAGCGGTGAAAACAGTATAGGGTTGGCGCGCAGCAACGAAGGTTTATGACGCATGTTTTTCCGGTTTAGGAGTTATAAATTGTTTCAATGCTGCGGAATGGCAGGCGATAAATAACATAAGAAACCAAAAAATCCTTTTCAAGCATTTTATCCAAACGGTGCATAACACCCATAAAGACAATGGGCAATTCACCTTTTTGAAGTGTGCTTTTAATGCGATTAAAGATAAATTCATCCCTCAATGTAAGTAGTTCCCTGCTTTTAGTCTGGTATTCTGCAATCGTCTCCATCCGATTCTTATCAGAATTTTTCATCAGCAATTTATTAAGCAGATCGTATTCCTGCATTAGCAGATCCATGTTTTCCGTGCCCTCAAGTTTCGCCCTCTTTTTCATTAAATCCAAGATTAACAAAAAATTGGGATTGCCGCTTTCGGCAAGTCGGGTAACAATTTCTAATTCATTACTGCACGCTGGCAAACCATCCTGATAGATGCGTGTTTCTTTATAGGGTAAATTTAGTTCTCCAATTTTGGCAGCAATTCCCTTCCACATCTCATCAACTGACGAAAGCTCCTTGTTGATTTCCCCTCTTTTTGCATTATTTATCTCATTTCCTTGCAAGATTGAAGATGCCCGTCCTGAATCTTCCCGCGCATGCAGAATTGGCACATAGATAAGTCTTTTGATACCTTTCATTATTATTCACTCCTTTATTTAAAATTCAAGCGCTTTGCTGATTACGCTCACCAAATCTTCATTTTCAAAAGGCTTGCTTAAGTATTCGCTGACATTCAGATCGGCCGCGTCTCTGATGGTATCAGGGCATCCATATCCTGTCAGGATGACGATGCGAACTTTGTCATCACTTTTACGGATATTCCGCAAAGTCTCAATCCCATCCATTTCAGGCATACGCAGGTCAAGAAGTACTAAATCCGGATTCTCCTGCTCATTGAGCAGAATGCCATTGGAACCGCTGGAAGCACAAAAGACTTGATATTTTTCTTCTTCCAGCACGTCTTTCAACACATCCAGCAGCTCCGATTCATCATCAATTATGAGTATTTTCCGATTCGCAATTTCTTTTTCCATATTTTATTCCTCCAATTTGTCAACAGTCTGATTTATTTCTACCTCTTTCAATTTATACGGCAGCAGGATAGTGAATTTTGTGCCTTTCCCCAACCCATCGCTTTCAGCAAACATTTTGCCTCCGTGGGTTTCAATAATGCCAAGGCTGGTTGCAAGGCCTAATCCGGTACCATCGTTTTCCTTCCAACCGGATATGAATGGCTGAAATAACTTTCTCATTTGGTTTATGGTTATACCGATGCCAGTGTCATGAATTTCGATGCGAATTTGGCTTTCATTTTCTTTTTCGCCGGTGATTGACAGGGTTCCTTTTTCGGGCATAGCCTGCCGTGCATTTCGGATAAGATTAACAAACACGGA
>CAIWTA010000276.1 GCA_903915465.1 uncultured Bacteroidales bacterium
AGATGTTTGAACGTTTTGTGGAATGGCACTTCAAGCAGATGTTTTTTCATTACATGACATACCGGGTTAAAGAGTACAGGTCCTTTAAAAAAGCCATTTACCAATTTTGCGTGGATCATGAGTTCACCTGGTCAAATATAAACTATGAACTACTCAAGAAAGATTATTACCGGAAACGAGTAAGAAGAAAAATAGAAAAAAGTTTGCCACAAACTGTCCCTGGATTTTTTCAACTGAATTCAAGCATTTTTATAACACTAAATTGACATGGGAAACATTTCTCGACATACCGGTATCAACCTTGGTGGAATTAATTCAGTACAATGGATATATTGTGAAGATGTTGATCTCTTCAATTTGAGCGATTCATCCCTTTTTTGTGCTATTATTCCAAAAACCGGCAAGGATTGGAATTCACTCTATGCAACCCCTGAGACGATGCAGCTTGAAGCCGAGAGCCAGGATACTCCATCCGGAATGAAGTACCTCTATAAACTAAAGGTGCTTATTCCCAAAGACCGGCAAGAAGTCGAATACGAATTATTTCGGATAGCAAATCGGCGATTGTTGCTTAAAGTGATTGATAAAAACGGCACGATCCGCCTTTTAGGAAATTTGAGTACTCCAATGAAAATGACAAGCAAACTTTTAAAACCGCTTGTACTTGAAGGTTTCAACGGATATGACATTCTCTTTTCAGGAGAATTCTCCATGCCGGCATGTTTCATGCATCCCCCCGGTGGCGGTATTTCCATCGATTAGAACGAGCCAAACCCCAAGTACCTTTTTAGTCCTTTATTTTGGTGTCATACCATTATAATATTGTACCCTCAAAATAAGGGTACAATGAATCCCATCTTAGCAGAAATCATCTCAGGCACATGGTTGATTAACAATGAAAGATCAGCCGCTTATGCTTCTATTTTGCTTTCGCTTCTTAAAGGGGAAAATTTCTCAGAAACAGATTCTGCTTTGGCCCGGGAAAGAAACCGCTCGTATGTAATCAGCTCTGTAGGGGATCAAAAACAAAGGTTCGGATTCTGCGATTCCAACATCCCTGACGGTTCTGTTGCGGTAATCCCAATCCGTTCAGAAATCCTCAAATATGATCAGCCCTGCGGACCAAGAGGTACGCAGTCAATCTTAACCGATGTGAAATCGGCTGATCAGAATCCAAACATTAAAAGCATTGTCCTGGTTGTGGATAGTCCCGGTGGCCAAGTCACCGGCACCGATCTATTGGCTGAAGCTATCAAGAATTCTGCAACTCCAATTGTAGCCTATGTCGAAGGAATGGCTGCAAGCGCTGCCTATTGGATCATATCCGGAGCATCAAAGATCATTGCAAGCTCTTCCCTTGATCGCATTGGTTCCATTGGAACGATGCTCATGGTGGAAGACCTTCAACCTTCGCTTGAGGCAATGGGAGTTAAATTTCATGAAGTCTATGCAAGTCTTTCGGTGGATAAGAATAAAGACTTTAACCAGGTGCTGGACGGAAATTATGAACCATACCAGAAGAATGTTCTGGATGTGATCAACCAAAAATTCCTATCCACTATCAAGACCAACCGGCCTGCAGTAGAAGATTCAACCTTGACCGGAAAGATATATTTCGCTCCCCAGGCGATTGCCCTGGGGTTAATCGATGAGATCGGATCGCTCGATCATGCAATTTCTTTTGCAGATTCTATTCAAACCATAACACAAAAAGTATCTATTCAAAATGAAACCAAAAATTCTGAACCTATGAAAATAAAAATGACATGGAAAGCAATTCAAAGCTTTTTCAAAATGGACCCGGCAAACCTGGAAGCCCAGGAGCTGACAGATGAGAGGGTGCAGCAGATCAATGACCAACTGGCCACCGTGACTGCACGCAATGAAGAACTGGAAAACCTGCTGACTGCCCAAACAGCAGCAAAGGAAATTGCCATAGCCGATTTGGAATCACTCAGATCAGAGGATGCCGGACAAGAGACCGTTGCTGCAAAAGCTTTAGATAAGATAGCCTCAGGCGACCAGCAAGAAGTCTTTGCCCATGACAAGATCGCCGATCAGTACTGTGCTTAATCGAATGTACAAACAATAAATCCCAAGATAAAATGCCAGAAACAATTTCTTTACAAGAACTTAAAACCGCATTTGGCACCTATATCGGTACCAACCAAAAGGATATCCTGCGGCTTTTGACTCAACCTACCGTATCAGAGAAATACATGACTACGGTGGCTTCACAGGATCTTGTTTACCGCGCCTCCAAGGCCGTGATCGATGATCTTGTTCAGGGCTTTCAGAAAGCATGGACACCCAAGGGCAAAGCAAAGTTTACACCGATCGAGATCCCTCAGCGCCGGCACAAGATCGATTTGTCATTCTATCCGGATGAGATCATTGAGACCTGGCTCGGATTCTTAGGGGACGAATCCACTGACCGCAAGGTATGGCCGATTACCCGCTATATCATCGAGCAGCTCATCCTGCCTAAAGTTCTGGATAACCGGGAACTTAAACTTATCGGCAACGGTGACTATGCCTCGCCGGTTGACGGTACCGCCCAGGCTGTAGGACTCTCCATGGACGGGTTCTGCACCATCCTAAAGGATAAGCATACCGCAGGAACTTCCAACATCAATTTCATTGCGCTGGAAGCCTTGACCGAAGAGAACATCTTCGATCAGGTAGAATATTTTGGAAAGGGCGTAGATGCTCTGTATCTCGATCTTTCCATGAATGTATTTCTTTCACGTAAATGGTACGCAGCTTATCATCGCAAACGCCGGGATCTTCACGGTATGGATACTAACTATACCGGAATGAAAGACGTAATCGAAGGAACAAACTTAACGCTCGTTCCCTTGCCTTCCATGACTGCTGAGAATATCATCTTCACAACCCCCAAAGAAAACTTCATCCGCTTGATTAACCGCAATAACGGAGCTTCAAACATCACCGTCGAAAGCATTGATCGTCAGATCAAGATCTTTGCCGACTGGTATGAGTCTGTCGGCTTTGGAATTGAAGAAGCTGTTTTTGCCAATGTTCCAGTCTAAACCTAAATTTGAAAAAATCATGAGCATATCATTATTTGACCTTGCAAAACCCACCGAAAGAAACGCCGGTGGCGGCGGTGGGATTAAATCCGAGATCATCCTGATCCAGGAAGCGGATATCGATTGGACTACTTTCCCGGAAAGGGATGCAGATGGAGTGACCATTGCCGATAACATTGCAATGAAGACCGGCAAATACATGCACAGTTTCTATATGACTCAAGGGACGATCAAACCTTCGCAAAAGAAGCTCAAAGGTTCCAACCAGGACTGCGGCGGTTTTGAGATCGGCTTAGAAGGCTTCTATCCTGGCATTGAGAAGGCTGTTCAGAAATGGATCCAGAACTTCGGGATCGACTTCAAGGGGATCGTAATCATCCAAAACTGTGCATCCCAAAAACGATACCTGATAGGTGAACCATGCAACCTGGTTCATATTGAAACCATTGATACAACCTGGGGCGAAGAGATCGATAAAGACAAAGGCCACAAGTTTGGCTTCCTTTGCAAACAAGGTTCACCGATGGCTTTCTATGAAGGTGTACTGGTAATGGATCCCGCTATATTAGCTCCGGATATAGTTATTCCACCCCAGGAAGGTTAAGCGTTCGTAGTAGTTTTCATAAGTAGGGAGGTTGAAGCCTGTCGGAATGATCCGGCAGGCTTTTTGTCCTTTATTTGATGCAATTGCATCTATATTTTTGCAAATAAGGAGTACCCACCTATTGATTGCGCCAAATGCCGCGTTATGCCGCGCAAATAATTATACAATGAATAATGAAATTCTTCTTTGGCTAAACTCTGATCATGACTTTAGTGTCGGCCTTAATCTGTTTGATCAGTTTGGACGAAGCCGCACTTTGAGCAGAATTTTGCGCTTTGGGGGCGCAACCGTGAAGAACCGGTTAACTCTTTTGTATGAGCTTGGCAAGGTTGCCAAACATTTAGCGGTTTCTGATAAAACGCCTGCTTTGGTGAAACCGCAGTTAAAGCAGGAAATTCTTAAAGAAGAGAACCTGGAACCAATAGAAGTTACCAGCATTGAACAACTTCGATCAGAACAGAAAATGATTTACAAGATGCTGGATAATCTCCATGCAATCCTTCCAACCCAGGAATTTGCAGAACGAAAGGACATTGCTTTTCAGATTCTTAAACTTGATGACCGGCTTATGGATTTTACCAGACGGATTACTCATTATGAAAAACATGGAGTGATTCCCCCGCCGCAAATCATTGATAAATCCAAAAAGGTTTCTGAAATGGATAAAGCAGAATTGATCATGCGGCAGAACAATGTTCGTTCTTACATAACAAAGTACAAACGCCTTTTAGAAGATCCAAAGGAACTTAAATTATTGGCCAATAATCGTAAAACACTTGAGATGTACCAACAGGAGCTGGATGAAATAACGGAAAGGCTGAATAAATGAGCCTCTTTTTACTTGAGGATTTAGTAAAGAAAAAACCGGACAAAACAAAATCCGGATCAGTTCCTTTTACAGGTTCAAATCTTCTTACCATTGGTAAAGCTGGTGAGAAGCTTCACCAGGTCTTTGGTCAGGTTGTGGATGGCCAGTCCGTTCATTATGCCTCCCTGGGCGACTGGTCAACACATGACCTCTTGTTCTTTTTGCTCGAACAAACCGGCCCGGCCAGGGTTTATTTTACAACCTGGGCAATCTCAGAATATGCCATTCGGCAATTGTATCAATTCATTGAACATGGATTGATCCTTGAACTCAAA
>CAIWTA010000277.1 GCA_903915465.1 uncultured Bacteroidales bacterium
CTCGATGTAATGACTCTTGAAATTGATGCCATGCCAGGAAATGCCGGGATAATCAGTGGCGTGACCCCAGTATGCCAGGGACAATCAGGGGTAGTATATTCGGTGCCTGTTATCGCCAATGCAGTAAATTATTCCTGGAATATACCGGCCGGCGCTACCATCGTTGCGGGGAACAATACCCATACCATAACAGTCGATTTTGGGTTGACAGCGGTTTCCGGAAATATTACTGTTTATGCTTCAAATGCCTGCGGCTCAGGCAATACTTCTTTGCCATTTGCCGTTCAGGTCAATAGTCTTCCGGCCAATCCGGGAAGTATCATTGGTCAAACTACAGTTTGCATCGGAACCACCGGAGTAATCTATACTATTGCACCTGTTCCAGGCGCTACAAGCTACAACTGGGCCGTACCTTCAGGTGCAGTTATTGCCGGAGGTGCAGGAACACCAAGCATAACTGTTGATTTTAGTGTAGCTGCCGTTTCCGGGAATGTCACTGTCTATGGAAGTAACCTTTGTGGAAATGGACCCACCGCCACATTGTATGTGACTCTTTCCTCTACACCGCCTGCTCCGACTATAACAGCGAGCGGACCTACTTCTTTTTGTGAAGGAAATACTGTAACCCTGACTGCTGCACCATCAGGTTACAATTACCTCTGGTCGAACGGTGCAACAACGCAGGCAATAAGTGTAACTGTTTCCGGAAGTTATACAGTAACTATTTCCAATGTCTCCGGATGCCTGAGTTTACCTTCGAATGCCATTGTTGTTACTGTAACTCCATTGCCAACTGCCAACGCCGGTCCAGATGCTTTCAGTTGCGGTGCAGCAGCTTATACGATTGCCGGAGCTTCCTCAACCTCCTATTCTTCAGTGATATGGACAACAAGTGGAACGGGAATCCTGACGAATGCCAATACACTTACACCAACTTACCTGCCAAGTGTAGCTGATGTAACAAATGGCAACGTGATGCTGACACTCAATGCAAATCCGATAGTTCCATGTGCAGGAACAGTAAGCGATGTGATGATCCTTTATTTCACTACACTGCCTGTCGTAAATGCCGGCCCGGATGCCTGTGTCTGTAAGGGAAGCAATTTCACCGTCGGTGGGGCTACCGCAACGAATTTTTCATCATTGAATTGGACAACCAGTGGCAGTGGTGCATTTCTCAATGGAAATACACTTACACCAACGTATCTTCCAAGCATTGCTGACATTACATTAGGGGCTGTAACCTTAACCCTGACTGCAGGAAGTTTAGCGCCATGTGCGGGTACAATTTCGGATGCAATGATCCTTGCTATCTGGCCGGCACCATTGGCTGATGCCGGTTCCAATGCCACGATTTGCGCAGGAAGCAATTACACCATTTTTGATGCAACGGCTTCAGACTATGTTTCCCTGAACTGGACCACTTCAGGAACAGGAACATTTACAAATTCTGCTGCAATCAATCCAACTTATAACCCGAGTGTTGCCGATTATTCAGCAGGTTCAGTAATACTTACTTTGACTTCAGTAGCAAATGTTCCTTGCGCAAATGCTTCCGATTTTATGACGATCTCTTTTACTGCCGGGCCAATGGCAAATGCCGGTCCTGATGCTACTTTATGCACTGGCCCTAATACCATAACCGGAGCGACTGCAAGCAATTATTCCACGCTTAGTTGGGCTACCAGTGGGACAGGAACGATCATCAACGGAACCACCTTAACACCGGTTTATATCCCAAGTGCTGCTGATATAACTGCAGGATTTGTAATCCTTACCCTTACAGCAAATGGTGTTCTGCCATGTACAGGTGTCGTTTCCGATGGCGTCGTGATGAATATCAGCAATCCGTCCGTTGCCAATGCAGGTTCGGATGCGCTGATCTGCCAAACCGGTACATTTACCGTTTCAGATGCATCGGCAACAAATTATGTTTCACTTAATTGGACAACTTCCGGAACCGGAACATTTATTAATGCAGGAACACTTACCCCGACATACATTCCAAGTACTGCCGATATCACTGCGGGTTCCGTTACACTTACTCTGACAACACTGAACCCACCTTGTCCAAATGGAATTGATTTCATGATCTTAACCATCAACCATTTGCCGAATGTTGAAGCTGGTGTTGATGGCGCCACTTGCGAAGCAGCTCCATTTATGGTTTCAGGGGCAACAGCTTCAAATTATTCTTCCCTGACATGGACAAGTTCCGGATCTGGAACATTTACCGGAATCGCAACGCTTTCTCCAACATATACACCAAGTGTGGCAGACGTAGCATCGGGAGCTGTAATCCTTACATTACATGCAAATGCTACGCTGCCTTGTATTGGTAGTTCATTTGATTCGTTTGTGCTGCATATGCGTCATATTCCTGTTGCAAATGCAGGAGCTGATGACTCAATCTGTGCAGACCAGCATTATCTTGTTCCGGATGGCACTGCCTCCAACTATTCAACTGTAATCTGGACAACTTCCGGAACCGGCACTTTCTTCAATCCGTCTTCCCTAAACCCAACTTATTATCCAAGTGCAGCAGATATCACAGCCGGATTTGTAAACCTCACACTGATAGCTTCAAACGCTCCATGCAGTGATGCAACTGACGCCAAATTACTGATTATCAGCACACCTCCGTCAGTCTACGCCGGTGCTGATGCAACAATTTGTACAACGTGTACATTTACACTCTCAGGATCAACAGCTTCAAATTACAACATATTGCAATGGACAACCGCTGGAACCGGAACGTTCAGTAATTCAAATATCCTGCACCCGGTTTATACTCCGGGGCCAACGGATATTGCAGCAGGTTCAGTCACTTTGACAATCATTGCACAAGGTGCCAGTGCTTGCGCTCCACACACCGACGACATGATTCTTACCATCGCCAATGTTCCCGGTGTTGAATTTACTTATCAACATTCTTGCCTCGGTATTGCTACGCAATTCACCGTTGATACCATTATTACAGATGTTCATTCTGTGGCTACCTGGCATTGGGATTTCGGTGATGGAACCTATTCGAACATTCAAAATCCGACGCATGTATTTCCGGCATTAGGGAACTACACTGTCTCGCTGCAGATCACTGATACGAATTCATATTCCAATTCTGTCAGCCATATCATCACAATCACACCGCCGCCGGTGTCATTCTTTGGGTTCTCCTCGCCAACCTGCCTGAATAGTGCAGTTCATTTCACAAATTATTCACATACCACCAATGGTTATATTACCAGGTGGATCTGGGTATTTGGAGACAGCACACCGAATGATACGGTCAACTTCCCTGATAATCCTAATGTTGCGCATATCTATGCAGCAGCCGGGACGTACCAGGCAACGCTGATGGTCACCAATTCTATCGGATGTATGGATGCCAGTAGCAGAGTAGTGACTGTCGTAACGAACCCTGTGGCCAATTTCTATTATTCCACGGCGTGTTCCGATGAACCCGTACAGTTTACTGATGGTTCCGCTGCAAATGGAACCGTAATTTCATGGAGTTGGAATTTCGGTGATCCGATTTCAGGGACAAATAACTTCTCATCACAACAAAATCCTTTCCACACTTATAACCCGGGTGGAGATTACACTGTAAGCCTGATCATTGAGAATAATAATGGCTGTGCTGATACCATGACAAAAGTCGTTCATGTCAACCAGGCTCCTTTTGTAAATTTCTCTTACGCTAATATCTGCCTTAGTAATCTTACCCTATTTACTGACCTTTCGGTTGCCAATGCAACCAACATCCTCACATGGGACTGGAATTTTGGTGATGGAAGTGTACATTCTTCACAACAAAATCCAGGTCATTTATATGCTATATCGGGAACATTCCATGTTACCCTTACGGTGAAAAACTCCAATCTATGTTTTCATGACACTACCATAAACATTACGATCATTCCAAAACCAACTGCAGAATTCTTTACAGATGCTCCTGTTTGCATGGGTTCAGCAGTTAACTACACAGATCTGTCAACCACACCACATGGACAGATTATAAAATGGGTATGGGAGTTTGGTGACGGTTTTGATACTACCATTTACTACCCTAGCACTGCTAATATGACTCATGTGTTCCTGGGATCGGCGTTACAACATGTCGTAAGACTGACGGTAACAACAACCGATAGCTGCACCAACTATGTTGAACACACCGTCACCAGCGTCCCAAGCCCTATTGCTAACTTCAGTTTCCCGGATAACCGCTGTAAAGGTGAGAATCTGCAATTCACTGATCTTTCCCAAAGGGGCGGTGGAACCCAGATCAGCAGTTGGCTGTGGAATTTCGGAGATCCTCTGTCGGGAACCGACAATATTTCCCATATCCAGAACCCGGTTCATGCTTTCACTTATGCAGGAACCTTCAGTATCAAGCTGATTGTTACTAACAACAGTAACTGCACTGACACGATCATCAAGGTTGTTGATGTATCGGATTCGCCAGCGGCCGCTTTTACTGCTGATACTGCTTGCCTCGGTACAGTTACACAATTTACGGATCAATCAGCAGCTACTACCGGAATAATCGTTAGCTGGAACTGGGATTTCGGTGATGGTTTGCCCCATTCATTTATCCAGAATCCTACCCACCTGTATGCTGCCGCAGGATTGTACAATGCGACACTAACCGTAACCAATATCCACGGATGTTCAAATACAATAACTCATCAGGTCAGGGTGAATGGAAATGCAGTTGCTGCATTCCTTTACAGCAGCGGCAATTGTTCCAGTGTTCCTGTATCATTTACTGATCAGTCGTACACTTCTCAGGGATATGTAGTTCAATGGACATGGGCTTTCGGTGATGGATCATCACAGACTGTTGTCTTCCCGAATTCTCAGAATGTAAGCCATGCTTACACGAATGGCGGGACATATAATGTTACTTTGACAATTCAGACTTCCAATGGGTGCGTGGGTTCTGTAATTAATCCGGTGACAGTCTATTCTTCTCCGCTTGCAAACTTTACTAACTCCTTTACGCTTTGCGCGTCCATGCCGGTAACGTTCAATGATCTTTCACAACCCAATGGTGGTGGTACAATTATGGGCTGGAACTGGGATTTCGGTGACCCGACTTCAGGTGTTGACAACAATTCCACACTCCAGAACCCGATTCACATTTATAAAGATGCAGGAACATTCGCAGTCATATTGATCGCTACCAATGTCAATGGTTGTAGAGATACAGTAAACAGATCTGTCGATATTAATCAAGCACCTACCGCGGAATTCAGGTCCGACAGTGCATGTCTTGGTAGTCCTACTCATTTCACAGATCTTTCGATCGGAAACAGTGGAACCATTACTTCATGGTTGTGGGACTTCGGTGACGGATATCCTGCTTCAACTGTTCAGAATCCAACCCACACTTATCTTACATCTGGTACATTCAATGTAACCCTCTCAGTTTCCAATAATTCTGGTTGTTCAAGCCAAACAATGCAAGAGGTTCTTGTTACGGTAGGTCCATTTGTATATTTCATTTATTCAGGAGCATGCGTTGGAAGTGCCACACAATTTACAGACCAATCAACAGTTTCGTCCGGTTCTATCAATAATTGGGCCTGGAAATTTGGTGATGGTGACACATCGAATCTGCAGAATCCTTCACACATCTACGCCCAGGGCGGAACATACAGTGTAAGCCTGACTGTCAACAATAACGTGGGATGTTCAAATGAAACTACGATTCCTGTTGTGATCTTCGCAAAACCTGATGCAAACTTTGCTTATAACAGCAGTTTCTGTCCGACAGGACGCGTGGTCTTTGCAGATCATTCAACCGGATCCGGTGCGGCAATCATAAGCTGGAACTGGGCTTTCGGCGATGGTTTCTCCTCCACAGAAGCCAATCCTACTTATACCTATTCAAATGCGGATTCAACTTATATTGTGACCCTGGTAGTCACAAATTCCAACGGCTGTAAGGATAGCATCATTGATTCGACCGTCTTTGTAAAACCCGAATTCAATTTCACCTTCCATGCTGATCCGGTTTGTATTGGAGATCCGATGCATTTCCAACCTGTTAACCTTGCAGGAGGAGACACTTTGCATGATGTACTGTGGAACTTCAATGATCCGAATTCCGGGATTTACAACACCTCAACGCAATACAGCCCTTACCATACCTTCACAACCGAAGGAAATCATACCGTCAAATTCAGGGCATGGAACTCGGATAACTGCTTGGACAGCATCTTTAAAGAAGTCGTGGTGTATCCAAAGCCAATTCCCGATTTCAGCTTTGACTCAATCACACGGTGCGATGGAATTGCAATATTCTACAATCGTTCTAATGGAAATCAAGCCTCAATAGACACCCTGATCTGGGATTTCGGTGACGGAAATACCTTGACCCAATCAAACCCGGTTCCTCCAACGGTTTCACATCACTATGCTGCTTTCGGAAATTATGATGTACAGTTGACAGCAATCAATGGGAACGGATGCAGGAATACAACAATGAAAAATATTCTGATGACCTGTATTACCGCAAGTTTCACAGCCAATGATACGGTGAAATGCTCAAATACAAGAGTCACCTTCTTTGACCAGTCAAGTCCATACGACCTTATCAGCACATGGATCTGGGATTTTGGTGACGGGAATGATACGACCTACACACACAGGACCCCATATGTAATACATGCCTATGAAAATCCCGGGAATTACCATATCACTCTTACCATAGAATCCCTGTCGGGAGGTATTGTGACCACTGCAACCAATGGCTTGACCATTTCAGTTCAGCCTGGTGTACTTGCAGATTTTGCAACCACTTCAGTATGTTCTGTTGATACTGCGCATTTTATCAACCTGACAGACAGTACTTATTTCTCCCTTGTTTCCAGCTCCTGGAATTTCGGTGAACCTTCTTCAGGAACGAACAACTCAAGTGAAGATTTTAATTGTAAACACCGCTACAACCGGCCAGGTACGTACAATGTCCGGTTAGTAATGCAAAACGAATTGGGTTGTATCGACACGCTTATCAAAAAGATCAGGGTTTACAAGCAGCCAATCGCTGATTTCACAGTTCCTACGATCTGTTCAAGAGATGCCACCACTTTCCAGGATATGTCGAAGAATGGTGATACCACAATTACACATTGGTCGTGGAACTTTGGTATACCAAATACTTTGACCGATACTTCCAATGAACAGTCACCATCATATGCTTATGCAGATGACGGCAAATATCGGGTTACATTAATGGTTAAGGATGCCCAGGGTTGCTTTGACACAACGACAAAAACCGAAACTGTACTGCTATCCCCGCTCAGCGCATTCACCATAACACAGGACGTTGATGGAAAATATGGCAAGCTCCAGATGAACAATGAATCTGTCAATTCAAAATTATATGAATGGGACTTTGGTAATGGTGAAAAGTCGAGCGAAGAGAATCCGATGGTCACCTATGCCAACGACGGAAATTTCCAGATCCGGTTAGTCACATGGGCTGCCAATAATTGTTCGGATACAACAATTCTCGACTTCAAGTTCTTATACCATAATCTCTTCGTACCAAATGCCTTTTCTCCCGATAATATCAACCTGGACGTGAGGTACTTCAAGCCGGTAGGTGTCAATCTGAAACTTTATCACATCCAGGTGTTCGATACATGGGGTCACTTGCTGTGGGAATCTAACAGTATGGATAGTAAAGGAAGGCCATTGGTTGGTTGGGATGGCACATTTAACGGCGTTTTGATGCCACAAGGTGTTTATATGTGGAAAGTTTCTGCAACTTTCAATGATAGTAAAGAATGGGAAGGTTCCGATATCGGGAACGGCAAAGGAACCACAATGGGAACTGTCACTTTAATCAGGTAATAAAAAACTTACCGCCATGAATAAGTACGCTATATCACGAATTATCTGGGGCTTGTCGCTTATGCTGGCAGCTTCATCTGCCCATAGCCAGGATCCGAATTTCTCACAATTCTTCAACACCCCGATCTATTACAATCCTGCTTTTACCGGATTGAATTCCGGATTGAGGGCAAGGTTCACTTACCGTGACCAATGGGCCAGTCTGCCAGTCGATTTCAGATCGTATAATTTTTCTGCAGACCTGGGCGACCGAAGTCTCCCGGGTTCAGGAGGATTAGGCTTAACCGTAAATTCTGATAACGAGGGATTAGGGTTCATCAATAACCTATCCATAGGACTTACGGTAAGCGTAAGGATTCCTCTCTCCAATAGTTTAATATCACAGTTCGGGATCAAAGCAGCGTTCATTCAAAGATCCTTAAACTGGAACGACTTTGTTTTTACAGACCAGTTTAGCGAGAAATATGGAAATATTAACCCCTCCAGTTTCCAACAACCTGATATCAGTAATAGAACCCTCCCCGACTTTGGCGCCGGAGGCTTGTTACAATATTCGAATGAAACCTCATCAGTCAATGGTACCATCGGTTTTGCGATCGACCATCTTTTTCAGCCCGATGAGTCTTTCCTGGGAACAGACAAATCACCATTACCAAGAAAAATGGTTATTCACACCGATTTTATCATCACTACGGGTTCAGGATACAGTACAAACTACAACACCACTATCAGAGGTGTAGGAGATCCTCTCAAATTAAATCCTGGTCTGATCTACCAGAACCAAAATGGATTGAATTCACTACAGATCGGCATGAACCTGCTTAAATTCAATGTCTACCTTGGTGCCTGGTACAAAAACTCAATGAAACCCAACGCTGCAAGTGCATTGGCACTGCTGGCAGGTTATCGCTACTTCTTTGCCGAAGATATGAGCATTAAATTTATGTACAGTTACGACATGCAGATAGCCGGTCCGCTTCAGGGAGCAGGCGGATCGCATGAGGTCAGCCTGATCCTGGAATTTGGAAAACTTCAGATCTTTGGCAAAGGTGGCGGATACACCCCAAAAACCTCTTCCAAAAAGTATTCACCAATTGAATGCTCTTCATTTTGATCCGATAAACCACCCTCGAAATTGAAAATGTGAATTTCCCATTGCCTAAGAACGATCATCTTTCCCGCTACGCATTTTCGCACAAATAGGGTAAAATTTCACATGAAACCAGAACAACAAAGTTAATATCACTTCATAACAGGAGACTACTTCGTTTTTGTAATTTATAAATAACCAGTTGTTTACGATAAATTTTCACATAATTTTCTACCTCATTTTCCAATTGGCACATCATTTGCATTTCTTTTATTGCTGCACCGTTTTCTTAGAATAGGATAACTGGCCTTTGCAACAGGCGGC
>CAIWTA010000278.1 GCA_903915465.1 uncultured Bacteroidales bacterium
AATCAAAAAGAATAACAGTCGCCAGATAAGCAGCCTTCGACGTCTTCGGTTCCGGCGAAGCCGGAAATCTCACGAAGTGAGATAGATGAAGGCGCAGCTGCGTTGTGGCGACGAGGCCGCCCGGCCTGAGGGCAATAATAAATAGAAAAATATTGAAATATTTAAACAAGCTCTTAGCATCTGTCCAATTTCTGTAATTGAATAAATATTTGACCTCAAAGACACAAAGAAAACACAATGTACACAAAGAGAATCATTGTGACCTTTGTGCAGGTCATTGTGGCCATTGTGGTTAAAAAAAGACACAGCAGGAAGGGCCTTGTCTAAAAGAAATAATAAACCCCCAGGAGAAGCCGTAAGTTTGCGACTTCTTTTGCATTATAGACAAACCCTTTTTCATTGGTCTTTCCATAAGCAGCCACGGTATATTCAACCTCTGCGGCAAGCCTTAGCTTGTTTGCGTTAAAAACTAAACGGGGCGAGATACGATAAGCGTAATCGATGTTGCTTCCCCTTGCATAATACGGGCCCTTAACAATAGTGGGTAAGAAGTACAACATTCTTGGAAACCCGAAAACGGCCTCACCTGTACCGAGATTCTTCGCGTATCCAAGAAAAAGTCCTGGCTGCCAGCGTGGGGCATTGGTGTGAAATTCAGCCCATGCGGCAAAAGATCGGATATTTGCATAATCCACGAAATTCTTTGCCACGTCAGTTATAGATTTTACGGCATATCCACCCAACATATTATATGCATTGTTGTTTCCTCCATATTCGCCGCCCATTTTGAGTGTTACTTCCTTAAGTTTCAGCTTGGTATAAAGGTTAAATGCAAGACTGGTAGTTTTGGTATTGGTTTGATAGGCGGCCGTCACAGCATCATGATGCTCAACTTTGTTATTGATAACCGTATCGTAGGCGGATTTTAATGTAATGGTTGTGGAAATGCGAGGTGTCAGCATCTGGAAGTTGATCCCGGCACCAATCATAAACTCAGTTCCCTTTGTCTCATTTTTAGTAGCATACCAGATCTGTAAATCACTTTCAGGGAGAACAGAATTTCTAAGATATTTCGGATTAGTCCCATCCGGTCCATCACTCATAAAGTCAACCTGGGAAAGGAAGGTCAGCGACATTTTGAGTTTACCAAATGATTGCGTTAGCTTGATCTGCGGATTTCGCGAGAAGACCACGAAAGGGGCGCCGGTATTAAATGATACGGTTGATGGTGCGCATTCTGGAACAAACATCGGGTGCCACCACTGTCCAACCAGCAACTCGGTTTTTGTCCAGTTCAGCTTGATCCAGGCATGCCGAAGCCGGAAGGAGTTGATGGCCGTGTTGATATTTCCAAAGAACTCTCCCTCGATGTATCCGGATGTCTTTGCGCCAATCGCATCCGGCCCTGTGATAGTGCCTGCGAGACGCGTCTGGATCGAAAGGATATTATAGCTTGGTTTGGCATTGATGTCTTTTCCATCAGCATCGATTTTTTCCACTTCCGGAAAAAGCAGAAACTGGCTCTCACGAAAGCCAACAGTCTGCCTGGTATCGAAATATATATCGGTCTTCACATATCCTGAAAAATGTATCCCGAACAAAGGTAACTTCGGAGATATCGTTTCAGGTTTTGTATCCTTTGATGAAGATGTTTGTGCAAACAAACTGAATAAACCAATCAGCACAGCAAAAGGGAGTAACAGCAATCTTTTTCTCATATTCTGGTTTTTAAATTCGGAAAGCAAAGAAACAAATTTTTAATCAATTACTCTTAACTTTGCGCCTCAATAGCTTTCGCCAAATCTCCGGTTCTCTCGCTACCCCAGGAATTTTGCAGTTGTTGTTAAAAATTGGAAAATGTAAAAATACAGCTGCTGGGAGCTGATCCAGATCATGAGGCAGCAAAATGTGCCACTTTTGTAGTAGATGTGAAGAAGGAATCTTTATATAATAATACCGATGTTAAACCGTTTAGAAAAGAAAAATATCATGAGAATGAACAAGTTGTTTACCCTTATTTCCGTATTAATTTCTGTTTATATCATTACATCCTGTGCGGCGACTCTGCCCAGGGAAAAAATGCTCGCAGGCACCTGGGAACCTCAAAAGATAGTCCCCTATGTATCAAACAAGCAACGGGGACCGGTTATAGTTAGTACAAAAAACACAGACACTACAAATCTCGAAAAACAGAAAACAGAAAACAAATCAACCTCAGCAGCCGTAAACGAAAGGCAGGCAGAACAAATTCAGCATTTCATTGGTGCGCAGATGCGCACAACGATGAAGCTCAATGCCGACAAAACATGCGAGATTCAATTACCAGAGAAATTAATCAATGCAAATTGGAAGCTGAAGAAAAAGGGAACTATTCTGGTGATAAGAAATTCAGAATCGGGTAAGAAAAACTCTCTTGAATTGGTTTTCGTTAACGATACCACAGCAATGGCAATCCAACGGTCGAATGTCGGAGATTTCATTGTCAAGTACAGGAAACAAGAAAAAAAATAATACTTTTTTAAGACAACCAGGTTTTTATCCCAGTTTGTTTCTTATTTCACGAAGCATGACATCCGTCATCTTAGGAAGGTCATATTCATATTGCAATCCCCAGTCTTTTTTTGCCACGGTGTCATCGATGCTTGCTGGCCAGGAATTTGCGATTGCCTGACGGAAATCGGGTTTATAAGTAATAGTAAAATCCGGAATACGTTTTTTGATCTCAACAGCCAGCATGCGTGGGGTGAAGCTTATCCCGGCAACGTTATAACTGGAACGAAGCGAAAGCCTGGATGCATCTGCTTCCATCAAATCGATTGTAGCTTTAATCGCATCCGGCATAAACATCATCGGCAAAGCCGATTCGGGACTGAGAAAACATTCATATCTTTTCTGGCGGATGGCTTCATAAAAGATCTCTACTGCATAATCCGTTGTTCCTCCGCCAGCTTCAGTTTTATAACTGATCAGCCCGGGATACCTGAGACTGCGAATGTCCACACCATATTTGTTGAAATAGTACTCAATCCATCTTTCGCCAGCAAGTTTACTGATCCCATAAACAGTGTTGGGTTCCATGACAGTGTACTGAGGCGTGTCGAAACGGGGCGTAGTAGGGCCAAAGACCGCAATTGAACTTGGCCAGAATACTTTCTTTATTTTTAATTCCTTGCTGAGCTCCAAAATATTCATCAGGCTTCGCATGTTGATTTCCCACGAAGGCAATGGCCGTTTTTCTGCATTTCCGGAAAGGATAGCAGCCAGATGGTAAACCTGCGTTACTTTTTCGTGTTCCAGGATGAGCTGAAGTTTGGAAATGTCAAGCACATCTAACACTTCGAAAGGACCTGATTCCAAAATATCCTGAGGTGCAGGACGAATATCGGTTGCAATTACATTTGCATTGCCGTATAATTTGCGTAATTCGAGCGTCAGCTCAGAACCGATTTGCCCTGAACAACCAATCACAAGAATCTTATCCATTTGTGTTTGTTTTGTGCAAAATTATTAATTTAATCATAATTCTCAAGGGAAGGCGGATATTAAATGGCAAAATAAACAAAGCGTTTTCACATTTGCCTCAAGCGCCTTCAGCTGTACTGCCATTTTTGTCACACGAATGATCCACGAAGTCAATGATTGCTATTCGTCATGTAACTTCGTGATATACACGAACTACCCCGCAGCGCCCAACGGGGTGTCTGAATTCTGATAAAAAATGAGGGCAGTTGTTCTGAAATTAAAGACCCATTCCTGAGATTATCCAATTTATATTCGATGAAATCCCCAAAATAATCGGTGAAATAATAAATTATTAGTTGACAAACTAATAATTTAGTTGTAACTTTGTCTTCTCACTAGTTTTAGCAGTGAATAGTGAAGAGATATCAGATAACTGTGAACAATAAATTTTAAGCTTGAAAAACTCATTTTTAACATATGAATACTGAAAAATTGCCGAATGAAGGGATCCGGGAACTGACAAGGGCAGAAGAACAGGTAATGCAAGTACTCTGGTTTTTGGAAAAAGCGTTAGTTCATGATCTGCTATCCCGGTTCCCTGACCCGAAACCTGCCTATAATACTGTTTCTACAATTATCAGGATACTGGAACAAAAAGGGTTTGTTGGCCACAAAGCCTATGGCAGGACGTACGAATATTTTCCATTGATCAGTAAACAAGATTATACGAAAACACATTTCAAGAATTTTGTTGCCAACTATTTTGAAAATTCTTACCATTCCCTGGCTTCTTTTTTTACGCGAGAAGAAAAGCTCAGCATTCAAGAGCTTGAAGAGATAAAGCAACTTATGGATGATGAGATCCAGAAACAAAAAAAAGCAATACAATGAACCACCTGTTACTATACCTGCCTCATTCGGCGGTATGCCTTGCAGCATTATATTTAGTTTACTGGCTCTTTTTGCGCAGAGAGACATTTTTTACTATGAATCGCTTTTTCCTTGTTTCTGCTGCCTTGTTGTCAATACTGATCCCCTTTATCAGGTTCAATCTGTATGACCTTGCCCCGGTCAGGCCGGTTGTCATCTATCTTGACCCGGTCATCATAACCCCGGAAAAGATTGGTCATATAGCTTCCAGGTATGAGAATATCGTTCAAACAATATGGATCATCTACATTACCGGGGTTATAGTCTTCCTGACAAAGTTTATCTTCCAGTTAGTGCAACTGGCGTTCGTCGCCAGACGTAACGGGACCAGCAGAAATGAGGGCATCAACCTTGTATTTACGGATCAGTCATATTCCCCCTTTTCGTTTTTTAACTATGTTTTTGTGAACCCACGGCAGGATAAGGAACCAGAAATTTCTACCATCATCAAGCATGAGCAGATACATGTAAGACAGTGGCATTCTATCGATCGGATCATCATGGAACTGTTGGTAATTGTACAGTGGTTTAATCCTTTTGCCTGGTTTATTTTAAGATCCGTCAAGACAATTCACGAATTCCTGGCCGACGAAGGTGTACTGAAAAAAGGATTCAGTAAATGGGATTACCAGGAATTGCTACTGACCCGGGCATCGGGAATCCAGATTAACAACCTTACAAATAATTTCAATATTTCACTTCTTAAAACAAGGATTATTATGATGACAAGAACCAGATCAACAGTACGGGCAAAATGGAAAATCATGTTGGCCCTTCCCGCCTTTATGGTGGTGGTGTTTCTTTTTTCAACCAGTTCATTTGACCGGATCCTGGCTCAAACAATTAGCCAGAATGCCGGTAAAGAAACAACGAAAGCAGCTCCGGATAAATCAGATCCAAAAATTTCTGACCAGCGAACTGCCCAGACAGAGAAAAAGGAACCTCAAAAACAACAGGTAAAACAGGTAAAGTATACGGCTCCTGTTGTACTTGACAACAAGACAACTTCAAACGGAGAACCATGTTATACTGTCGTTGAAAAACAACCATCTTTTAAAGGAGGACAGGATGGGCTGGCCAAGTTTTTAACGGAAAATATTAAGTATCCAGCAGAAGCAAAGGAAAAAGGGATTCAAGGCAAAGTATTTGTGGCATTTGTTGTAATGGCTGATGGATCAGTAACGGATGTGAAAATTATACAAGGTGTTGGGGGTGGATGTGATGAGGAAGCCATGAGAGTTGCGAAAATGATGCCTAAATGGAATCCCGGAACAGAAAAAGGAAAGCCCGTAAATGTTGCGTTTAACCTGCCGATAAATTTCAAACTGGACTGTAAGGAAAAAGGAAAAGGGGAAAAGGTAAAGTAATTGAGTTTTAGGTAGAAGAAAGAAACTGTCTTATAAGTCGAAAGTCGAAAGTCGAAAGTCGAAAGTCATCGCTAAGATTCTAAGGTGCGAAGAATCGAAAAATGCAGAATCCTGGCGGTGATTTTTCATAACTAAAAGGGTTAATTATTCTTGTTCAGGAATTCCAGCAAATACCCGTTGAATATTTCGGAATGTGTCTCCATGGGTGAATGTCGCGCTCCTGGAATAATTTTAAGGTCAACAGTTGGAACTGATCGTTTAAATTTTTTCCCAGAATGCAGCCGTATCGTACGATCCTTCTTTCCCCAGATAACAAGGACAGGTAATTCGCTCAGTGCATCGGAATGAAGATGCTGAATTTCTTTGGCATTGGCAAAGATATTCAGGATACTTTCCGCAGACCCTTCAAGTAGTAATGGTCTTAGGTAGCCTTCCACAACAGCAGAATCAGGAAAATACCCATAAAGTCCCTTCAGAATGTGCTGAAGCTTGTCAAAATCGATCATCCGTTTTTTCGTAAGCGCCACCAGCACCTTATTGGTTCCTTTCATCTGGGTCATCAATACAAAAGAGCTATTTACATTTCTATTCCTGATAAAGACCATCCCATCAACGATGGTAAGAGATTTCATTCTTCCCGGCTTCATCAACGACATGGCCTCTGCAGTTCCGCCCCCCATGGAATGGCCGACAATATTCCACCTGGATGAATCATTCTGATCGATCACAGTAAGAAAATCCCATAAAAGTCGGGACCGGTTGCTTTGCGACTGGTTCACCTGAAGATTTCTGTCACTGTATCCAAATCCGGGAAGATCAACTGCTACCACTTCATATCCTTGATTTATCAATGGATCAATATTTTCTCTCCAGCAAAAAGTAGACCCGATAAATCCATGAATCAGCAAGACTTTGCCTTTTGGTGCCGGAAGCTGATCATTCCAGGTTCGGTAGTGGAAGCTGATAGAATCAACAATAATAAAATGACTGTTACTGAAAGGTTTTGATGCGACGGTTGCAACATTTCCAGGAACTTCGTTTTGCGTGAATCCATGAAAAACGAAAATGGAAACAGAACATAAAATAATCACGAACTTCTTCATAAAACTTCGTAAACCTTCCGGATTTCAAAAGTATTTATTTTTTCTTAAATTTGAGGAATTAACTATATCTGCAAACCAAAATGAGATCCGGGGATTATGCTGGTTTGATAGTAGATTTAACGAGGGTAATTTTATATTCCCAGGAACAATTAAATGAAGAATTGATACTATTGCCGGCAATTTAACGTTTGGGTACAGAAAACTATTTAGAATGAATAAAAACAAATTACAGATCTATCTTCCGCTTATTTTTTCCGGAGTTTTATTGGTGGGAGTCATTTTGGGAATGAAACTTGGCCAGAATGGACATGGTTTGCGCTTCCTGGGATTGCAAAAAGAAGATAAACTCAGGAATGTCATCAACTATGTTGAACAAAATTATGTTGATACAGTAAGCAAAAACGAGCTCGAAGAAAAGGCTATTACCGGGATGCTTCAAAGCTTAGATCCGCATTCTGTTTTTATTTCAGCCAGCGAATTTCATGAAGCCAATGATCCCCTGATGGGTAATTTTGAAGGAATTGGGGTCCAGTTTCGAATCGAACGGGATACAATTGCCGTGATCAATACAGTTTCCGGCGGACCTTCAGAAAAACTGGGGATAAAAGCCGGCGACCGCATTGTGAAGATCGAAGGAAAGAAAGTGACCGGGATTAAGATCACCAACAGCGATGTCCTTAAAAAACTGAAAGGTAAAAAAGGAACCATTGTCAATGTTTCGATCTTTCGCCGGGGTGTGCATGGCATGATCGACTATTCGATCCGTCGCGATGTAATTCCTACGTATAGTCTTGATATTGCTTATCTTGTTGAGCCCGAAATTGGATATATCCGGTTAAATAATTTTTCGGTCACTACGCACGAAGAAATTACAAAAGCCTTGGAAAACCTCAAGTCGCAAGGGATGAAGAAACTGATACTTGATCTTCGCGGAAATGGTGGAGGTAGCCTGCTTGCTGCAATTGACGTGGCCGACGAATTTCTCCCGAAAGGGAAGTTGATTGTCTTTACCCAGGGCGTCAACCATCAAAAGGAAGTAGCCTACGCAACTGCAGATGGATTATTTGAAACCGGGGAACTGGTTGTTATGGTCGATGAAGGATCGGCATCTGCCAGCGAAATTGTGGCGGGGGCCATCCAGGACAACGACCGCGGAACAATCGTTGGCAGGAGATCTTTTGGAAAAGGATTGGTACAGGAACAACTTAATTTCAAAGATGGTTCAGCTATCCGGCTTACTGTTGCCAGGTATTATACACCAACCGGACGGTGCATTCAGAAGTCCTATAAAAACGGAACAGATGAATACAACAATGAATACTACCATCGCTTCCTGAGTGGTGAATTTGAAAATCCCGACAGCATTCATTTTGCTGATTCACTCAAATTTAAAACCCCGAAAGGTAAGGTTGTGTACGGCGGCGGTGGTATCATGCCCGACATCTATGTGCCCATTGAAAGAGACTCCACAATCAGGTATTTTAATAAAGTGGTAAACAAAGGATTGATTTACCAGTTTGCTTTTGATTATACCGATAAATACAGAAAAAAGCTGGTTTATAAGAATTTTACAGAGTTTAATAAAGCTTTCAAGGTCACAGATGAGATCTATGCAGAATTCGTAAAGTATGCTGAAAAAGATGGAATCATGCGGGAAGGAAGAAATCTGCAAAATTCTGATTCCAAAGTCAAAGTCCTTATAAAAGCTTATATAGGGAGAAATATTCTCGACAATGCCGGATTCTTTCCATTGCTTAACAGTGATGATCCTGCTTTCCTGAAAGCCGTTAATGTAGTACGGAAATAATAACCCAAATGCCCCTCCCCGTGGGGGTGACTAAAAAGTAAAAAAACAAAATGTCTCGCAGAGTTTCGCAAAGTTTTACGCTAAGTTTCGCAGAGTTAAAATTCATATTATCAATATTCTGCGAAACTCTGCGATTCATCAGCGAGCCTACTATATAACTTGATGTAATTATCTGGTATTCAATAATATATTTCTCACTGAGTCTCGCAGATTATTGCGCTGAGTCTCACAGATTTTATAAGTGAATTTTTTCTGCGGAACTCTGCGCAATAATCTGCGAAACTCCGCGTGAACCATTTAAGTTATCTGATTTGATGTTCCTGTATTTTCCTAT
>CAIWTA010000279.1 GCA_903915465.1 uncultured Bacteroidales bacterium
AGTTAAAAAAATAATTTTTAGAAAATTATTTTAACGAAGAATGAGCTTTTTCCGATTTTTTATTAGCATATTAATTATCATATATATCACATAAACAAATCGTTGTGGTTCTATTATTAAAATTTCCCGGTTGGATTTGGTCTGCTATTTACTTATTGAATTGATTTTTATTGTACAGAAAGCATAAAAAAGTCTTTGATATCATTTTAAAAGTTTATACTTTTGCAGTCCTTTTGGAAAAAAGGTTGGTGTTGATTTTTAAGCATTAACAGCAAGAAATTGAAAATGTGTTGAATAGGGGTCATATAATAGCAATAACTGGCGATATTTTTCTTTTTTAGTAGGAAGTTATTTGACTTTTACCAAATGGAAAATTGTGTATAATTTTCTACAGGAACAATTAATGCCGATGTAGCTCAGCTGGTAGAGCAGCTGATTTGTAATCAGCTGGTCGGCGGTTCGATCCCGTCCATCGGCTCGTAATCCGGGATAACACCGGAGGTGATGAGTTCTTTGAAAGAATGTTTCAAATAGTTGGGGTAAGTTGAAGTTTGGCAAAAGCGAGGACTCTAAGGTCTAATTTTCGCCAGGTATCATAAATCTTAGCTAAAATGGGGAGATACCAGAGCGGTCAAATGGGGCAGACTGTAAATCTGTTGGCGCAGCCTTCGGAGGTTCGAATCCTCCTCTCCCCACCAGGCGGGTTTGAGAATGAGTGTACGTCACATGCACACCCAAACCCAAACACACACCCACTTCGCGGAAGTAGCTCATTTGGTAGAGCGGAAGCCTTCCAAGCTTCAGGTGGCGGGTTCGAGCCCCGTCTTCCGCTCTTTTATTTTTTTTACACACACACACTTTCACACCCAAACTCACACTCACTTCGCCTTTGTAGCTCAGGGGTAGAGCACTTCCTTGGTAAGGAAGGGGTCAGCAGTTCAATTCTGCTCAAAGGCTCAGACGAGGCGAATTTGTGTTTAAATACATTGGATAAGAAAGAATAAGATCAAGTTTTAACAATAATAACCCGTAATTAAACAAAATTTTATATGGCAAAAGAAAAATTCAATCGTTCCAAACCGCACGTAAACGTTGGAACTATTGGTCATATTGACCACGGTAAGACCACCCTGACTGCTGCTATTACTTTAGTATTAGCAGATAAAGGATTATCCGTATACAGGTCGTTTGATTCAATTGACAATGCTCCTGAAGAAAAAGCAAGGGGTATCACAATTAATACTGCCCATATCGAATACCAAACCGCAAACCGCCATTATGCTCACGTTGACTGTCCTGGACATGCTGACTACATTAAGAACATGGTTACCGGTGCGGCTCAGATGGATGGCGCTATTGTAGTTGTTGCTGCAACTGATGGACCTATGCCACAAACCCGTGAGCATATCCTTCTGGCTCGCCAAGTAGGTGTTCCTAAGATTGTTGTCTTTATGAATAAATGCGACAGCGTTGATGATCCCGAATTACTTGACCTGGTTGAAATTGAAATCAGGGAACTGCTTACTTTCTACGGATTTGATGGTGAAACAACCCCGATTATCCGCGGTTCTGCATTGGGTGGACTGAATAAAGAGCCACAATGGGTTGAAAAGATCATGGAACTTATGGATGCTGTAGACAGTTACATTCCATTGCCAGTTCGTGATGTTGACAAGCCTTTCCTGATGCCTGTTGAAGATGTATTTTCTATCACTGGTCGTGGTACAGTTGCAACCGGTAGAATTGAAACCGGTGTAATCAACACGAGTGATCCTGTTGAAATTATCGGGATGGGTGCTGAGAAATTGAAATCTGTGGTAACGGGTGTCGAGATGTTCAGGAAGATTCTCGACAGAGGAGAAGCCGGTGACAATGCAGGTCTGTTGCTTCGCGGTATTGATAAAGATGAGATCCGTCGTGGTATGGTTATTGCAAAACCAGGTTCCATTACACCTCATAAGAAATTCAAGGCTGAGGTTTACATCCTGAAAACCAAAGAAGGTGGACGTCATACCCCATTCCATAACAAGTACCGTCCTCAGTTCTATTTCCGCACCACTGACGTCACAGGTGAGATAACTTGTCCTGAAGGTGTAGAAATGATCATGCCAGGCGACAACCTGACAATCACTGTCGACCTCATTTCCGAGATCGCAATGAGTAAAGGTCTGCGTTTTGCAATCCGTGAAGGTGGCAGAACTGTTGGTGCCGGTCAGGTTACAGAGATCTTAGAATAATTATTTGTAAAATTGGACAGGAATTCTTTCTTGTTAAGGATTCCTGTATTTGTCATAAAAAACTAGGGTTTAATTGTACACGGGTGTAGCTCAACTGGTAGAGTGGCGGTCTCCAAAACCGTAGGCTGTGGGTTCGATTCCTACCACCCGTGCAAAAGATTAGATAGATGGCTAAAACAAAGGTAGTTACGTATTTTAAGGAAAGTTATGACGAATTAATGCATAAAGTTTCCTGGCCAACCTGGAGTGAATTGCAAGGAAGTGCGATTGTCGTGTCCATTGCTTCCCTGATCATCGCGTTTGTGGTGCTCCTGATGGATGAGGCTTTCAAAAATTTACTCCTGCAGTTTTACAAACTTTTTTAGATTACCAGGTAGAAATATCTAATGTTTTCTTGGATCGTCTAATAGTTTCAATTTGACAGCATGGGTGAGTTGGTTAAAAAGTGGTATGTTATCAGAGCAATCAGTGGAAATGAGAAAAAGGTAAAACAATACCTTGAAAGCGAGATTTCCATTCTGAAGTTGCAGGATTCCATTTCACAAGTGCTGATTCCTACTGAAAAGGTTTACTTAATCCGGAACGGGAAGAAAGTAAGCAAAGAGCGGAATTATTTTCCAGGTTATGTGCTGATTGAAGCTGTTTTGACTGGTGAGATTCCACATATCATCAAGAATGTTCCTGGAGTTCTGGGATTTCTTGGTGCAAAAGGGGAACCACATCCTTTGCGTCCTGCTGAAGTTAAGCGTATACTCGGCAAATTTGACGAGCTGGCTGAACAGGGTGAAGAGATGAATATTCCCTTTATTGTAGGAGAAACAGTTACTGTTATTGATGGTCCATTTAACAGTTTTAGCGGGGTTATCGAGGAGATTAATGAAGAGAAGAAGAAACTGAAAGTCATGGTTAAGATTTTTGGCAGAAAAACTCCGCTGGAATTAAGTTTTATGCAAGTGCAGAAAGAGTAGAACGACCCGGTACACAGATCCGGTAAATCATTAAATTATTTAAACAATGGCAAAAGAAATAAGTGGAATTATTAAGTTACAGATCAAGGGAGGATCTGCCAATCCATCGCCACCAATTGGTCCAGCATTGGGTGCCAAAGGGGTGAACATCATGGAGTTTTGTAAGCAGTTCAACGCACGTACGCAAGATAAAGCCGGAAAGGTTATTCCGGTTATTATTACTGTTTATCGCGATAAATCCTTTGATTTTATCACAAAGACACCGCCGGTTGCCGTTCAATTACTTGAAGCTACTAAGTTACAAAAGGGTTCCCCGGAACCTAACCGGAATAAGGTAGGATCCGTGACTTTGGCACAGGTTCAAAAGATTGCGGAAGACAAAATGACGGATTTGAATGCCTTTACCTTGGAATCAGCCATGAATATGGTTGCTGGAACCGCACGTAGTATGGGGATTACCATTTCCGGTGAGGCACAAAAAACCAACTGATCCCCTTCAGGATTGTTGAACGGTTAGTACAAATTTTATAAAACGAGTGAAATGGCTAAGTTGACTAAAAAACAGAAAGAGGCTTTAGGGAAGTTTGATAAAAATGCTGTTTATGCCTTGTCAGATGCTGTAGGAGTTGTAAAGGAAATTACCAATACAAAATTTGATTCCTCTATCGATATCGATATTCGTTTAGGAGTTGATCCCCGAAAGGCGAACCAGATGGTGAGAGGCATTGTGACATTACCACATGGAACAGGAAAAGTAACACGGGTGCTGGTTCTTTGTACTCCTGATAAGGAAGATGAAGCAAAAGAAGCTGGTGCTGATTTTTGCGGATTGGATGAATACATAGAGAAGATTAAGGGTGGATGGACTGATGTCGATGTTATCATTACTATGCCAAGTGTTATGGCAAAAGTCGGTGCACTTGGAAAGATTCTTGGACCAAGAGGTCTGATGCCAAATCCGAAAACGGGCACTGTTACCATGGAAGTAGCCAAAGCTGTTAAAGAAGTAAAAGCGGGAAAGATAGATTTCCGTGTTGATAAATTCGGAATCATTCACGCTTCTGTTGCAAAAGCATCTTTTGAAAAAGAGAAGATCGTGGAGAATGCCAGAGAATTGTTGCACAGCGTTGTCAAACTTAAACCTGCTTCAGCAAAAGGTACTTATATCAAGAGTATTTATTTATCAAGTACTATGAGCCCCGGTGTTCAGGTAGAACCGAAATCGATTACTGCCTGATTTTTATGAACATTTGAGAGAGCAGAACTATGAAAAAAGAAGAAAAGAATCAGTCCGTTAATGTCCTTGCGGAGAAATTATCTGTTTCAAATAATTTCTACCTTACCGATATTTCGAACTTAAATGTAGCGACCTCTAACAGGCTGAGGAGAATTTGCTTTAAACGCAATATTCAACTCAAAATGGTTAAGAATACTTTGCTGAAGAAGGCTATGGAAAAATCTGGTAAAGATTTTTCACCCCTCTATGATATTTTACAAGGGTCAACTTCAATTATGTTTTCTGATGTCGCAAATGATCCGGCAAAAATGATCCGGGAGTTCCGGAAAACAGCCCCCAAACCGATTCTCAAAGCCGCTTATGTGGAAGAGATGGTTTATGTGGGTGACGACCAACTGGATGCATTAATCAACATAAAGTCGAAGAATGAAATGATCGGTGTTGTAATCGGTATGTTGCGCTCACCATTACAGAATGTTATGTCAGCACTGCAATCTGGAAACAACCTGCTTTCGGGCATTGTTAAAACACTATCAGAAAAGCCGGAATAAAGGTTTTTCAAAACTATCTCCAACGAACAATTCGTGTTCTTGTAGAAAAAAATAATAAATAATGAATTATTAATAATTAAAAAAAACAGAATTAAAATGGCAGATTTAAAAGCTTTTGCAGAACAGTTAGTAAATTTAACAGTAAAAGAAGTAAACGACCTAGCTAAGATTTTAAAAGATGATTACGGCATCGAGCCTGCAGCCGCCGCAGTTGCTATAGCAGCACCTGCTGCCGTTACTGCAGTGGAAGTTGAGCAAACTTCTTTTGATGTAATTCTTAAATCAGCCGGCCAGGCTAAATTGGCTGTTGTTAAATTGGTTAAGGAATTAACAAGTTTGGGCTTGAAAGAAGCGAAAGAACTGGTTGATGCAGCTCCAAAACCAATAAAAGAAGGTATTACTAAGGATGAAGCACAAGCATTATTGAAACAATTACAGGAGGCAGGTGCAGAGGTTGAAATTAAGTAAGAGAAATAACTTTCGTACAATAATTTGGCAATAGATCTCTTCATTATGAAGGGATCTGTGCCAATTTGTTATTGATGTAAAGACATTCCTGATGCGTCTTTACCTTTGAACGCGATTATTCAGGTTACTTTTTAACCGGTCTCATTATCTGAGACAGAAAAATTAAGACCTTGGCTTCACAAAAAATTGAACGGATCAATTTTGCTAACACAAAGATCCAGTACGAATATCCTGATTTTCTTGATATTCAATTAAGGTCATTCAGGGATTTTTTCCAACTCGAAACAAATCCTGAGAATCGGGTCAATGAAGGACTTTATAAAGTTTTTGCAGAGAACTTCCCAATCTCTGATGCCAGGAACAACTTTGTTCTCGAATTTCTGGATTACTATATAGATCCTCCGCGTTATTCCATAGAAGAATGCATCGAGAGAGGATTGACTTATAGCGTTCCCCTGAAAGCAAAACTTAAACTTTATTGTACAGATCCTGAGCATGAGGATTTTGAGACTATTATTCAGGATGTTTATCTGGGAATGATTCCCTACATGACACCACGCGGAACTTTCTGCATTAATGGCGCAGAAAGAGTTGTAGTTTCTCAATTACACCGTTCGCCTGGTGTGTTTTTCAGCACGAGTTTTCACGCTAATGGTATCCAGCTTTATTCTGCCAGGATCATCCCATTTAAAGGCTCCTGGATTGAATTTACCACCGATATTAACAGCGTGATGTATGCCTATATCGACCGTAAAAAGAAACTGCCTGTCACCACATTACTAAGAGCTATCGGTTACGAAAGTGATAAAGACATTCTGGAGATTTTCGGACTTGCCCAGGAAATTAAAGTCAGCAAAACTGCCTTAAAGCGCATCCTTGGTACGAAACTGGCCGCACGCGTCGTACGTACCTGGATTGAAGATTTTGTGGATGAAGATACCGGTGAAGTTGTTTCTATCGAACGTACGGAGGTAATCATCGAACGGGAAACGATTTTGGTTGATGAACATATTGAACAGATTATTGATGCAGGCATAAAAACAATCCTGATTCACCGGGAAGAAGCCGGAATGACCGACTATTCAATCATCTTTAATACCCTTCAAAAAGATACTGCCAACTCTGAAAAGGAAGCTGTGGAATATATTTACCGCCAGCTCAGAAATGCAGAACCTCCGGATGAAGAGACAGCAAGGGGCATTATTGACAAGCTGTTTTTCTCAGATAAACGGTATGACCTTGGAGATGTTGGTAGATACCGGATCAATAGAAAACTAGGGTTAGATATTCCAATCGAAACCAGGGTTCTTACAAAAGAAGATATTATTTCCATTATTAAATACCTCATTGAGCTGGTTAATTCTAAAGCCGATGTGGATGATATTGACCATCTGAGTAATCGTAGAGTCCGGACTGTCGGAGAACAGCTATATAATCAATTTGGTGTCGGTCTCTCACGTATGGCACGCACCATTCGTGAAAGGATGAATGTCAGAGACAATGAGGTCTTCACCCCGATGGATTTAATCAATGCCAAAACGTTATCCTCTGTTATCAATACGTTCTTTGGAACAAACCAGCTTTCTCAGTTCATGGATCAGACGAACCCATTGGCTGAATTGACCCACAAAAGAAGGATTTCTGCACTTGGACCTGGCGGTTTATCTAGGGAAAGAGCAGGATTTGAAGTTCGGGACGTACATTATACTCATTATGGACGTCTGTGTACGATTGAGACACCGGAAGGTCCGAATATCGGGCTTATTTCATCACTTTGTGTTTATGCAAAGATTGATAAACTTGGATTTATTGAAACTCCTTACCACCGCGTCATCGAGGGAGTCGTGAAATTACAGGAAGAACCTGTTTATCTGACTGCTGAAGAGGAAGAAAGGAAAATTATTGCCCAGGCAAGGACTCCAATGGATGATTTGGGAGACATAGTGGAAAGCAAGGTAAAAGTGAGATATCTTGCCGACTATCCTATTATTGAAAAGGAAAAAGTCGACCTTATTGATATTGCACCGAATCAAATTGCTTCAATTGCTGCATCACTTATCCCTTTTCTCGAACACGATGATGCAAACCGTGCCCTCATGGGATCGAATATGATGCGTCAGGCAGTTCCTTTGTTGAACCCTGAAACCGCCTTAGTAGGTACCGGGATTGAAGCCTCTGTTGCCCGTGATTCCCGGGTACTCATCAACTCTGAAGGTGATGGCGTGGTTGAGTATGTTGACGCAAAAGAGATCATCATCCGCTATAACCGTGAAGAAAAAGAGCGATTAGTTAGTTTTGATGAAGATACACGATCGTATAACCTCACAAAGTTTGCACGTACCAATCAGAATACTTGTATCAACCTTCGACCAATTGTAAGAAAAGGCGATATTGTTATGAAGGGACAGGTATTATGTGAAGGATATGCAACAAAAGACGGAGAATTAGCCTTGGGACGTAACCTGATGGTTGCTTTTATGCCGTGGAAAGGGTACAACTTTGAGGATGCAATAGTTATCTCCGAAAAGGTTGTTAAAGAAGATATTTTTACATCTATCCATATTGAAGAATTTACACTGGAAGTCAGGGATACCAAACGAGGCGTTGAAGAATTGACCAATGATATTCCCAACGTCAGCGCAGAAGCGACGAAAGAGTTAGACGAAAACGGACTGATACGGATTGGTGCTGAGGTAAATGAAGGCGATATCCTAATTGGAAAAATAACACCAAAAGGAGAAAGTGACCCAACTCCTGAAGAAAAATTGTTAAGAGCAATTTTCGGAGATAAAGCCGGCGATGTAAAAGATGCCTCACTAAAAGCACCGCCATCAATGAAGGGCATCGTAATTGATAAAAAATTATTTTCGAGGGTTATCAAAGATCGAAAAGCGAAAGCAAAGGAAAAAGATGACCTGAAAAAGATGGAAGATGACCATTTGAAAGATGTAGAAAAGCTGAAAGTAAAATTGGTCGAAAAAATGAACGTCCTGGTTAACGGAAAGATTTCACAGGGGGTATACAATAATTTCAAAGTTGAAGTTGTTCCGAAAGGCACAAAATTTACACAAAAGACACTTCTTGATCTCGATTGTCTGAGCGTAAATCCGAATAAATGGACGACTGATAAAGACCGGAATGATCAAATAAAGATTTTGGTCAACAATTATATCATTAAGTACAAAGAACTGTTAGGAGTATTTAATCGGAAAAAATTTATTTCGATTGTTGGAGATGATCTTCCTGCAGGAATACTCCAAATGGCGAAGGTTTACATCGCAAAGAAACGTAAACTGAAGGTTGGAGATAAGATGGCAGGGCGACATGGGAATAAAGGGATTGTTGCAAGGATTGTGCGTGAAGAGGATATGCCATTTTTAGAAGACGGCACACCTGTTGATGTTGTGTTGAATCCCTTGGGCGTCCCTTCCCGTATGAATTTAGGGCAAATCTATGAAACCATCCTTGGTTGGGCCGGGAAAAAGCTTGGGCAACGGTTTACTTCACCGATTTTTGACGGTGCAAGACAGGATGAAATTAATGCCTATCTGGTAAAAGCAGGCCTCCCGGAAAATGGGAAAGTATATCTTTATGATGGCTTATCTGGTGCCCGGTTTGATCAACCCACTACCGTTGGATACATCTATCTGATGAAACTTCACCACATGGTTGATGATAAGATGCATGCCCGTTCAATAGGTCCCTATTCATTGATAACACAACAACCTTTGGGCGGGAAGGCACAGTTCGGAGGCCAGCGCTTTGGAGAAATGGAAGTCTGGGCACTGGAAGCATTTGGCGCTGCAAATATATTGCTGGAGATCCAGACAGTCAAATCAGATGATGTGAATGGACGTGCAAAAGCCTATGAAGCAATTGTGAAAGGTGAAAATATGCCAAATCCCAGCATTCCGGAATCTTTCAATGTATTGGTTCATGAACTTCGCGGACTTGGCTTGCAGGTTAACTTTGACGCCTGATATATACCTGGCACCGAATCATACATTTATCGAACACGAAATTAATTTCAAACGTCAACTCTCATAATATGGCATATAGAAAAGACACTCCCTTGGTTGGTAGCTTTTCAAAGATCACAATCAGCCTGGCTTCACCTGAGAAAATTCTTGAGAAGTCAAGTGGTGAAGTGCTGAAACCCGAAACAATAAATTACAGGACATATAAACCTGAAAGAGATGGCTTGTTTTGCGAGCGTATTTTCGGTCCTGTAAAAGATTGGGAATGTCATTGCGGGAAATACAAACGAATCCGATACAAAGGTATTGTTTGCGACCGGTGCGGAGTTGAAGTGACAGAAAAGAAAGTCCGTAGAGAGCGGACTGGTCATATTCAGCTCGTTGTTCCTGTAGCACATATCTGGTTCTTCCGCTCCTTGCCTAATAAAATTGGTGCTTTGCTTGGGTTACCCACCAAAAAGCTGGACACCATTATTTATTATGAAAAATATGTAGTAATAAATCCTGGAATCAAGAAAGTTGACGGGATTAACTATCTCGATTTTCTTTCTGAAGAAGAGTATTTTGATATTATAGAAAAACTTCCTCCTGATAATCAGTATCTTGATAATTCGGACCCAAATAAATTTATTGCTGAGATGGGAGCTGAAGCTCTTTGTGCACTGCTTGGAAAACTTGACCTAGATAAGGAATCTTTTGATCTGAGGCATAAAGCAAGCACAGAAACATCGCAACAGCGCAAGGCAGAAGCCCTGAAACGTTTGCAGGTTTTTGAGGCATTTCGAGATGCCCAGAAAAGATTAGAAAACAGACCTGAATGGATGATTGTTAAGGTTGTTCCTGTTATTCCTCCCGAGTTGAGACCTTTGGTGCCTCTGGATGGTGGACGTTTTGCTACTTCCGACCTGAACGATCTTTACAGAAGAGTGATAATCCGTAACAACCGCCTTAAAAGACTTATTGAGATCAAGGCTCCTGACGTTATTATGCGCAATGAAAAGCGAATGTTGCAGGAAGCAGTTGATTCACTATTTGACAACTCCCGTAAAGCAAGCGCTGTAAAAACAGAATCCAACAGGGCATTAAAATCTTTAAGCGATAGTTTAAAAGGAAAACAGGGAAGATTCCGTCAAAACCTTCTTGGAAAAAGAGTTGACTATTCAGGCCGTTCGGTTATTGTTGTCGGCCCTGAGCTGAAACTAAACGAATGTGGGTTGCCTAAAGATATGGCCTCCGAACTTTTCAAGCCTTTTATCATCCGCAAAATGCTTGAAAGGGGTATCGTTAAAACTGTAAAATCTGCCAAGAAGATTGTGGATCGTAAGGACCCTGTGGTCTGGGATGTTCTTGAAAATATTCTGAAAGGGCATCCTGTTCTACTTAACCGTGCACCAACATTGCACCGGTTGGGGATTCAGGCCTTCCAGCCTAAACTCATTGAAGGGAAAGCCATTCAATTACACCCACTCGTGTGTACTGCTTTCAACGCCGACTTCGACGGTGACCAGATGGCAGTTCATGTCCCGTTAGGCCATGCGGCAATTCTTGAAGCACAATTGTTGATGCTGGCTTCCCATAATATTTTGAATCCTGCAAACGGCGCTCCCATTGCAGTTCCTTCACAGGACATGGTTCTTGGGTTGTATTATATGACAAAAGCGCGTAAAAGTGAGCCAGGTACCCCGGTTATTGGAGAAGGAATGACATTCTATGGGCCCAAAGAAGTCATTATTGCTTATAATGAACGAAGAGCAGATCTTCATGCCATTATTAATGTGAGGATGAAGATCCGTGAAGATGAGAAAGAAACCATGAAGATCATGGAGACTACTGTTGGACGGATAATTTTCAACCAGGTAGTTCCTGAAAATTATGCTTATATAAACCAGGTTCTAACCAAAAAAGCCTTAAGAGATATTATAGGTGATATCCTGAAGAAGACAGGAACAGCAAAAACTGCCAAATTTCTCGATGATATCAAAGATCTCGGATATAAAATGGCATTCCAGGGTGGACTTTCATTTAACCTCGATGATGTCATTATTCCTCTTTCAAAAGAAGAACTTATCAATGAATCAGTTGCTGAAGTAGATGAGGTTGTGAGCAACTATAATATGGGATTCATTACGAACAATGAGCGTTATAATCAGATTATTGATATCTGGACTCACACCAACTCACAGCTCACGCAAAAATTGATGACCCAATTATCAAAAGATAAACAGGGATTCAACCCGGTATATATGATGCTGGATTCTGGCGCAAGAGGTTCCAAAGAGCAGATTCGCCAGTTATCCGGAATGCGTGGTTTGATGGCAAAACCTCAAAAATCAGGTGCTTCAGGTGGTGAAATTATTGAAAACCCAATTCTTTCTAATTTCAAGGAAGGTCTTTCTGTTCTGGAGTATTTTATTTCTACGCACGGTGCACGTAAAGGTCTGGCAGATACTGCTCTGAAGACTGCAGATGCCGGATACCTGACACGTCGTTTAGTGGATGTTTCACAGGATGTGATAATTTCTGAAGAGGATTGTGGAACACTCAGAGGTTTAACTATTTCAGCATTAAAGAAAGCGGAAGAAACAGTGGAATCTCTATATGACAGAATTCTTGGCCGTGTAGCACTGCACAATATTCATCATCCTCAGTCAGGTGATCTGATTGTTCCTGCAGGACAGGATATTACGGAAGAAACCGCCAACATTATTGAAAATTCCCCATTAGAGACCGTCGAAATCCGTTCAGTTCTTACGTGTGAATCGAAAAAGGGGGTTTGTGCAAAATGTTATGGGCGAAATCTTGCAACAGGTAGAATGGTTGAAAGAGGAGAAGCTGTAGGCGTTATTGCCGCCCAGTCAATCGGAGAACCCGGTACTCAGCTGACTCTCCGGACGTTTCACGTGGGGGGGGTTGCAGGTGCTCATATTGCCAGTACATCGAGGATTGAGGCCAGGTATGGAGGAATTCTTGAAATAGATGAACTTCGTTCAGTTGATTATATCAATTCCAGTACCGGACAGAAGTTTGAGATTGTAATTGGTCGTTCAGCTGAAATGCGAATTGTTGACAGCAACACGAAGATCGCCTTAAGCTCAGGGAACATCCCCTATGGTGCAAATCTTTACTACAAGAGTGGTGATGCAGTAAAAAAAGGTGATGTGATCAGCGACTGGGATCCCTACAATGCCGTCATTCTTTCAGAAGTTGCAGGAAAAATTGGCTTTGAAAGCATCATCGAAAATGTTACCTTCCGTGTTGAATCTGATGAACAAACTGGATACCACGACAAGGTTGTAATTGAATCCCGTCAAAAGGCAAAAAACCCTTCTATCAACATTCTCAATTCAACCGGTGATGTTGTTAGAATTTACGATATTCCTGTAGGATCTCACATCATTATTGAAGATGGTGCCAAAATCAAGGCAGGGGAAGTTCTTGTCAAAATTCCACGTGCCATTGGTAAAGCCGGTGATATCACCGGAGGTTTGCCAAGGGTGACAGAATTGTTTGAAGCCAGAAATCCTTCTGATCCCGCTGTTGTTTCTGAAATTGACGGTGTGGTTTCTTTCGCTAAAAAACTGAAAAGAGGAAACCGTGAAGTACTCATCACCTCAAAAACAGGTGAAGAGAAACATTACCTGATCCCAACTACAAAGCAGATCCTTGCCCAGGAAAATGATTATGTAAAAGCTGGTACAGCCCTTTCAGAAGGCGCGATGACTCCGAGCGATATTCTGGCAATTAAAGGCCCCATGAAGGTTCAGGAATACATCGTAAATGAAATCCAGGAAGTTTATCGTCTGCAAGGTGTCAAAATCAATGACAAGCATTTTGAAACTATTGTAAGACAGATGATGCGTAAGGTTGAAGTCGAAGATCCTGGTGATTCCAAATTCCTGGAAGGCGAATTGGTTAATAAAATTGATTTCCAGGAGGAAAATGACTGGATTTATGGAAAGAAAGTAGTTCTTGATCCTTTAGACTCCATCACACACAAGGCTGGTCAGATTATCAGTGCAAGAAAACTCAGGGATGAGAATTCAATGCTGAAAAGAAAAGACAAAAAGCTTGTTGAAGCCAGGGATGCACAACCGGCAACAGCACGTCAGGTGCTGCAAGGAATTACCAGGGCTTCATTACAAACAAAGAGCTGGATTTCTGCAGCGTCATTTCAGGAAACGACCAAGGTACTTACACAAGCTGCCATTAACGCAAAGCAGGATGACCTCATGGGATTAAAAGAAAATGTTATTGTCGGTCATCTTATTCCTGCCGGCACAGGCCTGCGTGAATATGACAACCTGATCGTTGGAAGCCGGGAAGAATACGAAACATTGATGGCTTCAAAAGAAGAATAAAATAAAACTACACCAATGCAAGATAAAAACAGTACTACAAACCAACTAAACATTGAATTGTCAGATGAAGTTGCTGAAGGAACCTATTCTAACCTCGCAATCATCACACATTCACCTTCAGAATTTGTCATTGACTTTATTAAGATGATGCCCGGTGTACCAAAGGCAAAGGTTAAGTCCCGAATCATTCTTACTCCGCAACATGCAAAACGGCTCTATAAAGCTTTGAAGGATAATGTATCCAGATACGAAGGCACCCACGGTGAAATAAAGGACCCGGAGGGAGATATGCCATTTAATATGGGAACCCCAACGGCTCAGGCATGAATCAAAACGACCGGTTTGGAGAATATTGCCGGTCTTTGCCAATTCTCTGATCTTTACCAATTTGATCAGGGTTTTTTTGTTTCTATTGAGTCTTCCATCTTTTTAAGCGCTTCCTCATAATAATTTGTAGGGTATGACAGCTTTTTCGCCAGCGAGATAGCAATTTGTTCGTACTTGATGGCCTCTTTGGTGTTGCCTGTCTTGAAAAGTATAGAAGCATAAGTATCATTGTTCAACGGTTCACTTTTTATTGAAATGGATTTTTTCGACCACGAAAGTGCCTTATTCAGGTACTTTGTGGCGTTTGGAATGACATTTTCCGAACAGATCTGTGAAACACTTCCGGCTGTGTTATTCAGCATATTATAGTCGTCAGAATAATAATTTTCCAGGTTCTCAAAGGCAAGGTCAATAAATTTTTGACTCTCTCTGTGCATCTGGCAAGAGTTAAGGTCAGATGTGAAGATAACTTTTTTTGCTCCATCAAACCCGGATTGCATAATTTTTCGCTTCATCATGCCGTACGTTGTATCAGTTGCAGAGGCAGTGCGGGTTTGCTTCATCAGGGCAGTCAGGTAGGTTTCGAATATCTTCTGATTGACTGAATCTTTGGTATACAATCTGGCATAATCATGCTGATGCCTGACTAAGAAGTCAAATTGTGGCATATCCATGTCATTCACATACTTTTGAATAATTGACCAACTTGACCTGCTGAACATTTCTGCCTCACTTTTTGCTGAGAAATATTTCTGAAGAATGGGTTGGACCGGCAAATATGCATCAGAAAGTTTAATCAGAAAGGATTGAATAAAATCATCCGAATTCTCACCGTTGTTATACTTTTTGATATATGCTGACAGGTTTTCTTCGGGATTAAGTGCTGTTTTTCCCATATTGATGTAATCCGGTATTTTTCTGGCGGCGCCGACTTTTTCATGAACAATTTCCCCACCCTGATTGATGAATAAAAGTGTCGGGTAATATCGAACTTCATATTTATTTCGAATTTGCACTCCTTCTCCTTTCTCCATATCAATGCTTACACATATAAATGTGCTGTTATAATAATCTGCTATAGTATCATTCGTGAAAATATTAGTTGCTAACCACTTACATGGGCCGCACCAGGAAGCGAAGGCATCCATGAAAATGAGCTTATTTTCTTTTTTTGCCAAAGCAAGAATCTCCGACCAGGGTTTTTCAACAAATTTTATGCTGCGGTTCTGTGAATAACCATCAGAAATGGTAATCAGAATAGTAAACAGCAGAATCAAGAATAATTTTTTCATGACAATTCTTTTTAGCTATGCAATTATACATAAAAAGTAAATCTCTATTCTTCTATATTTGTACTTTTGGTAAAAACTCCTGACCAAATGGTGCGCAAAGCAATTCAAAAAATTGTCTTTATCGGAGCTGGAAACCTGGCTGCAAACTTTGCTTTGGCCTTATTTCAGAAAGGGTACAATATTTTCCAAATATACAACAGAAGCCAAAATACAGGTAAAAGTCTCTCTGAAAAAGTAGGGGCAAGATATACTGACGACCTGCGGAAACTTTCTAAAAATGCCGATCTTTACATCATTGCAGTAAATGACAACAGCCTGAAAATGATTATTGAACAAATCCAGGTCGGTAATAAGCTGATTGTCCACACTTCAGGATCAATGAAAATGAACATCCTGAAAAATGCTTCAAAAAACTTTGGAGTGTTATATTCCCCTCAGACATTTTCAAAGGAACATCCGTTAAACTTTCGCGGAGTGCCGGTTTGCATTGAAGCGAACCTTCAGGAAAATGAGTCATTGTTGCGGGATCTTGCTCTTTCCCTTACCCGTAATGTGCACATCGTTAATTCCGAGAAACGAAGAATGATTCATTTAGCGGCAATTTTTGCAAATAATTTTACAAATTTCATGTATGTTATTGCTGAGGACCTTTTAGAAAAAGAAGGTTTGGATTTCAAAATTCTTCAGCCAATCATCAGACAAACCGCTGCAAATGCCCGTCATAAAAGGATATTTCACTTCCAGACGGGACCGGCAATCCGGGAGGACACAGCAGTTATGAAAAACCATCTCACCCTGCTCAAAAAGCACCCGGGATATCAGCAGGTGTATGGGCTGATTTCAAAAATGATTATCCAATTAAAAAACAAATGAATGAGTTATAAGAATTTATTGAAGAATGTGAGTACTTTCATCTTTGACTACGATGGGGTTTTATCAGATGGAAGTATTATTACACTTTCTGACGGAGAAGCATACAGGACAACCAATGTGAAAGACGGCTATGCCTTGCAATTAGCCATAAAGAAAGGTTACCGGGTGGCCATCATTTCCGGTGCAGGCGCTGAAAATATGGTAAACCGCCTGAAAGCTCTAAAAATTACAGATATTTTCCTGGGTGTAGAAAATAAACTTCAAAAGTTCAATGAATATTTGGCTGAAAACTCCCTGGATCCTTCGGAGGTTTTATTTATGGGAGATGATATTCCCGATTATGAAGTCATGATTCACACAGGAGTTCCTGCATGCCCTTGCGATGCTGTTGAAGAAATCCAACGTATTTCAAAATATATTTCCCATTCGCCTGGAGGAAAAGGTTGTGTGAGGGATGTTGTTGAACAGGTGCTTAAGATACAAGGTAAATGGATGAATGATGATGGATACCATTGGTAGAATATCACGGTTGATCCGGCTCCCCAACTTAGCCATTATTATTCTGACTCAGGTTCTTCTCCGGTATTGTATTATCAGGCCGATCCTGTTTTCACGATCGCCTGAAATGATCTCCGGTAATATTGATTTTTTCTTACTTGTTCTCACAACCGTTTTAATCGCAATTGGCGGATATATCATCAATGATTATTTCGATATTCCGATTGATGAAGTCAATAAACCCGGAAAAAACAGCGTTGGAAAAGAAATAAAAGAGAGAACAGTTATAATACTTTGTTGGCTGATTAATGGACTTGCTATTGTCCTTGGCTTCTTTCTGGCTTACAGATTGAAGTCATTGTCATTCGGGTTAGTTTTTCCATGTATTTCCATATTACTCTGGTTTTACTCGGCCAAGTATAAGAGAACTTTTCTTTTGGGAAATATCGTCTCGCTTCTATCAGCATTGGTGATCTTTATTGTCTGGTATTTCGAGTTCCTGTATCTTCAGCTAAATCCCGAAAACTTTGTTATTGTCCTGGATAACATAAAGCTTACAACAAGATTTTTTCTTGTGTATGGCTTATTTGCTTTTCTGGTTTCACTTTTTCGTGAAATTATTAAGGATCTTGAGGATGTTAAAGGGGATCTGCAAAATGGATGCACCACCTTACCGGTAGTCTGGGGCATGAAGAAAACAAAATTTATTGCAGCATTTCTGATCCTGCTTGTCGCGCTATTGGTGATTTATTGCAGTTTGATTGCATTTAACATGGCGCAGATCGGGATTTTTTTATATTTGCTGGGAGCTGTTGAATTTCCATTGATTTATTTGTTGATAAGAATATTTTTTTTGCATAAAGATGAAGAGTGGCAATTTTTAAGCAGCGTTTGTAAAATCATTATGGTTGCCGGTATTCTTACTATGCAGTTAATTTCTAGTGTCATCTAAAATCTTATGATAAACCGTAGATTCCAGGGAAAGAACCTCATCCTTGCATCTCAATCGCCCCGACGTCAGTATTTGCTGAAGGAGCTGGGTTTGAACTTTGAGATCATGCCCACCCACGTTGACGAAGTCTATCCGGAAGGGATGACACCTGCACAGATTGCAGTGTTCCTGGCGGAGTTAAAAGCAGGAAGCTTTGATACATCCAGGTTGCATGAAAATTCTATCGTTATTGCTGCGGATACTTTAGTATGCATCGATAATGAAATCCTTGGGAAACCTGGCAATTATTTTGAAGCCGTAAGCATGCTGGAAAAATTATCCGGCTCGAAACATACTGTTATTACTGCAGTCTGCCTTAAGTCCAGACGTAAACAAAAAACGTTCCACGTTGTTTCAGATGTATATTTCCGCGAATTGAACAAGGATGAAATAGATTATTACATCAAAAATTTTCAACCTTTTGACAAAGCTGGTGGGTATGGTATCCAGGAATGGATTGGGTACATAGGAATCAGTAAGATTGAAGGTTCTTACTTTAACATTATGGGTTTGCCGGTTAAGGAGCTATACGAGGAATTGTTAGACTTTTAGTGATTTCACTCAAGGATTATTTTGTTTCCGGACATTTACACTCTGAATCTGAAGCAATTTCCAAAGTCACATCATCAATAAAATAATAGGCCGATTTAAAAGTAGGATCGAGTTTTTGGTCATTCTGTACAAGGACAAAATTATTGTCATCGCCGAAATTCCCGATAGTAAGGTAAGATTCTCCGCCTTTCGCCGTGTAGAATCCTTTGATGCACGTCCATTCCTGTTTATCTGATAAGACGGTTCCATTCGCAATTGATGTATAGGGAAGATGAAGTTCCCCTGTGCTAAGACCTTTGAGTTGTGTTTGTGATACAACAACACCGAGTTCATGAAGTGCACAAGTACCGTTACCAGGGCTGACGAACATCCTGATACAGTAAACCTGACCAGACTTCAAGGGTTCCTTCAGCGTGGTTTCCAGGTATTCGAAATATATATTTCTGTGGAGATTTTCTGAAATAAACCCCATATACCCATGACCGGAATGTGCTACCTGGCCCCCTTTACAGTTAAATTCTGTGCCGAAATTCATAACTTCGCAGCAATCGTTAAAATAGTCTGGTGTACCTGAGTTAGGGCTGAACCATTCTTCTGCTAAACGATACTGACCTGACGTTGTAGGGCAACCATTCTTGTTTTCAAAATCTGCATTTGGTACCAGATTCTGTGAAAAAAGCCGAATTGGTAGAAATATCAGGAGAATGAGGAGATTCTTATTCATATGGAATTTGTAAATTTACATCCCAAAGCTACGGGATTTATTCCTAATTTTGCCTACTTATTACAGTAAACCAAAGAGTTTCTAATTTATTTCATGAAAAATTTGCCGCTCATTTTTATTTCGAACGATGATGGAATTAATGCCCCCGGGTTGCGGGCATTAATTAATATGATGCGGGAGATCGGAAGGGTAGTTGTTGTGGCTCCGGATAAACCGCAGTCAGGAACTGCACATGCAATCACGATCCATACCCCTTTAAGATTACATCTCATAAAGCAAGAAGCTGAATATGAAGAGTACAGTTGCAGTGGAACACCGGCGGATTGTGTGAAACTGGGTTTTAAAGTTGTTCTCCGTGGCAAACCTGACCTTTTGGTATCTGGTATCAACCATGGATCGAACGCTTCAGTCAGCATCATCTATTCTGGTACAATGGCAGCTGTGTTTGAAGGAGCGATGTCGGGCGTTCCGTCCATTGGATTTTCTTTGGTGGACCTTTCAGTTGATGCCGACTTCAATCCTTCTGCGAAATTTGTTAAGGTAATAACTCAGGCCGTTCTCACGAATGGTTTACCAGTAGGGGTTTGTTTGAATGTCAATATTCCGAAAGCTGATGAAGGTGATATTCAGGGAGTTAAAATTTGTCGGCAATCTGCAGGATGCTGGCAGGAAGACTTCGACGAAAGGACCGATCCTATTGGTAGAAATTATTATTGGCTGAAAGGAATTTTTATCAAAAGTGATAACGGCCTTGATACAGACGAAGAAGCACTTGCAAATAATTATGTTTCGATTGTTCCTGTGCAATTTGACTTCACTGCTCATACGGCCATTGAAGAACTTCATAAATGGAAACTGGATGTTTAAAAAAGACGCTTATTGGATCGGGATTTTAATAGGAATTGCCTTTCCTGTTATCTGTTTTGGAATCCTTTATGGGATTAAATTTTTACTTGGCTATTTCTTTCCTGCAGTGCAGCAGTTTACTGAAAACAAAATGATGTTTGTCAGTGTCGTTTTAAATGTCATACCATTACGATACTTATTTGTGGCTAAGGATTGGAAAAAAACTGCCCAGGGAATTTTGTTGATCACTGTCGTTCTGATGGTTACCGTTTCTCTCGCTTTCTAATGAAGTACTACATTATTGCCGGTGAAGCTTCCGGGGATCTGCACGCATCAAACCTGATGCGTGAGCTCAGAAATCAGGACCCTCAGGCAACTTTTCGTTGTTGGGGTGGAGATCTTATGCAAAAGCAGGGAGGTGAATTAGTGAAGCATAACAGGGATATGTCTTTTATGGGTTTTCTGGAAGTCATTTTCCATCTTCAAACGATTGCAAAATATCTGTCTTTATGTAAGAAAGACCTTCTCGATTACCATCCAGATGTACTCATTTTAGTGGATTATCCGGGATTTAACCTTCGGATTGCAAAGTTTGCCCATTCGAATGGAATAAGGACTTTTTATTATATCTCGCCGCAACTCTGGGCCTGGCGTTCCTCAAGGGTAAAAATTATTAAACAGTCAATCGAACGGATGTTTGTAATCCTTCCATTTGAGAAAGAATTCTATCTTCATCACGATTACCCGGTTGATTTTTTAGGACATCCGTTGTTGGATGAAATCAACGCCACAGGTAAATTTCAGGACAAGGCTTCTTTTCTGAGAGAAAACGGATTGAATAAACAGCCACTTGTCGCATTGTTGCCTGGCAGCAGGAAGCAGGAAATCAGGAAAATTTTACGAATTATGCTCCAGGTCATTCCTGATTTTAAGGAGCATCAGTTTGTTATCGCAGGTGCTCCTTCAGTTCCGGCGGCCTTTTACAGGAATCTTATCGGCGATCTGCCTGTGAAAGTTATTTCAGGAACAACTTACGATCTCCTTCATAACTCAGAAGCAGCACTGGTAACTTCAGGAACTGCAACGCTGGAGGTTGCTCTTTTGAGAATCCCACAAGTTGTTTGCTATAAGGGAAGTTACTTTTCGTACATAGTAGCCAGGTTAGTTGTACATGTCAAATTTATTTCCCTGGTTAATCTCGTCATGGATAAGGAAATCGTTAAGGAGTTGATCCAGAATGATCTTACTAGAGAGCATCTTTCGCTGGAATTGAATAGGATATTGTTTAACCAGGAAGCCCGTAAGAAAATTACGTCTGCTTATGCTTCGTTGAGCGAAAAATTGGGTGGGAAGGGGGCTTCAAATAAAATTGCCCGGTTGATGATACAATACATAAAGCAGAAATAAGTTTTACTTCCATATAATTTCAAGTTAAAAAAATCTATATTTTTATGACCTCATTTTTATTTATTTCAAGGATGAAAAATCTTCTGTTATTTTTGTTCATAACAATTACACTGTTTTCCTGCAATTCCGGTGTTGAGAAACGGAATGAAACGACCTCAGGTGTTAAACCAAAGGAGAATAGCTCAATTTCAACCTCCAAAGAAGTTGCACCCAATATTCAACAAAATACACCGGCTCCTGTTCAAAACCAACCAGCAACAACAGCAAAGCTAAACTCAAATCAAACGCTGAATAATACAACTCCTGTGCCCAAAAATCAGACGGTTAAATTACATCCGACGAAAAAGGATCCCAATGACCCCAGCAGGAATTTATTGAATGCCTACGCTAATAATAAGATTAACAGTGTGGTTATTCCTTTTCAAAAGGGAGATAATCCAAATTTAAAGGCCTCTCAAAGTTATTTTCTGAACGCATCGAGAAAAGCAAAAGAGGGTGATCACAAAGGCGCCATTGAAGATTATACCAAGTCAATTGCACTTAGTAAAAATGCAACAGTGTACATGAAAAGAGGCTATTCCTATTTACTACTCCAGGACTATCAGTCTTCTCTTATTGACATGAACGAAGCGATCAAAATGGCCCCGGTTCTGGATAAAGCATATTTTGCAAGAGCCGTTTGTCGTTTCGAGATGCAGGATTTCAAAACGGCAGAGGAAGATTTGAGGGTATTTCTGGAAACTGATAAAACCAATGCACTTGCATACAACTACCTTGCAGCCATAAAATTTATGCAGAAAAATTTTAAAGAAGCACTTGATAATTATAACGAAGTCGCTAAATTGGATCCAGCTTTTCCTGATGTTTATACTAATCGCGGGATGATGCGCCACAATCTCGGCGACCTGACAGGTGCAATTCAGGATTATGACCTCGCTTTAAAGCACGACCCTTCAAATTCTGCTGCCTACAACAATAAAGGAGCTGCTGAAATGACGCTGAAAGAGTATCAGCCTGCCCTGAATGATCTGAATATGGCAATCAAGATCAAGGAGGATTATGCGGATGCATATGATAACCGCGGGAAGGTGAAGATCAAACTGGGCGATCAGCAAGGGGCTTGCGAAGACTGGCAGAAGGCATATTCCCTGGGACTTGAAGCTTCCCGGGAGTTGATTATCAAATTCTGCAAGTAGAAGACTAAAGTCTAAAGTCTAAAGTCTAAAGTCGAAAGTCAAGAGTCGAAAGTCGGGAAATCGAATGAAACCCATTAATTATAAGCGGAAATATTTCTTTCCACCGGAATTCAGATATATTTTTCTTCTTTTCTTTCTTAGTCTTACTTTCATTTCCTATTCCCAGAAAACTGTCAAGGAAGTCGTGCAGGATGGGATTTCCAAAGCAAAGCTCGGGGATTTCAAAGAAGCCATAAAATCTTTCGAATTGGCTATTTCCATGGACTCAACAGGGGCAGAGTCTTATTATAACCGTGGAATTGTCAAGAGTGAGCTAAAGGATTATGATGCTGCCATAAATGATTTTTCGAAAGTCATTGCGCTCCGTCCGACTTATCCGGAACCCTATTATAATCGCGGCCTTGCGGAGAATTGTAAGAAAACCTATATGGTCGCAATTGTCGATTATACGAAAGCAATTAATTTAAAAGCCGATTTTCCTGCTGCATACCTGAACCGGGGTTTATCAAAATTTGACCTGAAAGATTACAAGGAGGCAATAATGGATTTCAGCCGTGCCCTTCAGTACCAACCTGATAATGCTGCAGCTTATTATAATCGTGGGCTATCTTACTTTTCTTTGAATGATTATTCAGCTTCAATCACCGATTTTGACAAGGCTATCAAATACGATTCTGCTTCATCTGCGTATTATTCCGGCAGGGGTGCTGCCAAAGCCGCTGCAGGAAACATGGAAGAAGCCATCGTCGATTTTGATGCGGCAATTCGCCTGAATCCTTTGGATATCAATAATTGCCTGAATAAAGGCTTAGCTCACCTCTACCTGAAGAACTATAAGGCTTCTTTACAGGATTATTCAAAGGCTATCGAAATTGATTCAACCAATCCGGAGGGATATGTTAACAGAGGAGTTTCCAGGCAATATCTTGATGACAAACCCGGGGCATGTGAGGATTGGAAAAAAGCCGCCGAATTAGGTTCAGTTAAAGCGAAAAGTTACTTTGATAAATATTGTTCTCCGTAATTGTATGACCTTTTCTTTTGATGCCGATTAAAGCACAAAAGCAAATTTGGTTACCCGAAAAGAGATTCTTCATAGATATCCATTTTTCAGACTTGTTCTGCCGATGATCCTGGGAATTCTTACAGGAATGTCCCCGGCAACAACAGTCCCATTACCTTTTCCGGTTTTTGCTTCCCTTTTACTTCTTCTCTGGTTTCTGCCATTTTTCTCGAAAGCAATTTTCTCTTTTAAGTTCAGATGGATTTCAGGGCTGGTAATTTTTGTACTTCTGTTTGTTTTATCTTATGAAATCACGCTTTTCAACATTGGGAAGTCAGCAAAAAGTAGTGTCCGGGATTTTCCGTTGAAGGAAAGGTTTTATGTTGCTGATATTATTGAACCCGTTGTACAAAAGACAAAAAGTACCAAAGCTATCCTTAGGATTTCTGCATTTAAGGAAAATGGAAAATGGTACAAAGTAAATGAGAAAGTGCTGGCATTTATTCGAAAAGAGGAAAAATCTCAAAAATTGTTTTATGGGGATCATTTGATAATCAGTTGTCTGTTAACCGAGCCTGAGCCTTCAGTAATTCCAGGCAGTTTTGACTATAAGCGGTTTCTTAAGCTCAGAGGGATTTTTCTCAAAACATCTATTAACAAGCAACATTGGAGCCAGATTGGTTGTAACGGGCGTAATTTGCTTTTTTATAAAGCCCTTTTGTGGAGGAGACAGCTTCTTGAAATTTTGAAGCAACGCGGTATGGAAGGTAGGGAATTTGGCGTTGCTGCAGCTCTGTTGTTAGGTTATGTGGATGAAATAGACAGTGATTTGATGAAAGATTATGCAGCGACCGGAGTGCTGCATATTTTATCTGTATCAGGAATGCATGTCGGAATGATTTTTTTAGTGCTGGAAAAGTTACTCAGCTTCCTCGATAGATGGAGATCCGGAAGAATCATAAAGACCCTCTTATCAATACTTCTTATATGGTTCTACGCATTAATCACCGGACTTTCGCCTGCAGTGCTTCGGGCAGCAGCCATGCTGAGTTTGGTGATTGTTGGAAAGAGTCTGAAGAGAAGCCCTGACACCCTGAATATTTTGGCTGCCTCATTTTTTTTTCTTTTGGTTTGGGATCCAAAACTGCTGATGGATATGGGCTTTCAGCTTTCATATCTCGCAGTTGTCGGCATTGTCTTGCTTTATAAACCTATTTATGATAGAATCGTCTGCACAAACTGGATTCTCGATAAAGTGTGGTCGCTCATTTCTGTCTCGATTGCGGCACAGGTTATCACGACACCATTAAGCATATTTTATTTTCACCAGTTTCCCAATTATTTTTTACTGGCAAACATTTTTGTCGTTCCATTCTCCAATCTTATTATTTATACAGGAATTCTTACGCTTATTTTGAGTGGAATTCCTTTTTTGTCAATGGTTCTTGCAAAATTATTAACCTGGTCTGTAGGATTTCTGAATTGTTCAATTCATTTTATCGGCTCTCTTCCAGGCTCGGTTACTCATGGGATATTTATTGAAATACAGGAAATGGCTTGCATTTATGGAATGCTCATCATGTTTTGTCTTTTTATCTGTCTCAAACGTAAGAGATGGCTTTTCTTGTTTTTTTCGCTGTTGATGTTCCTCCAGGGAAGTTTTCTTTTGAAAAAAATATCACGTTACAATGTCAAACAATTTTTTGTTTACAATGTCAGAAATTCAACACTCTACGATTGTATCGGCAGGGGATCCAGTATCCTGATAGGCGACATAGGCAGCCTCGAAAACCCGCTTTTTGCCGACAATCTGAAGAAGGGTTGGGGCGCACTAGAAGCAACCAGTAAATATCAGCTGTTATTCCTTCCTGGTATCAGAAATGATAGACCTTTCAAGGATCCAGGTATCTTTTTCAAAAAAGGAAGTTTTTTTCAGTTTTATCATAAACGTATTGGAATTCTTCATAAAAAGATTCCCCAGGGCACGATGCAGAAACTTAAATTGGAACTGGATTGGCTCATAATTTGCGGCAATCCAAAGATACAATTGTCTGATATATCGCGGATTTACAGCGTTAAGGCAATAATCATTGATAATTCAAATTATCCCTGGAAGGTCAGGGAATGGATGAAAGAAGCCGGAGAGATGAAATTAACCTGTTATTCTGTTCCAGGCGCTGGTTCGTTTGTTGCAGATTTTTAAAAAAGATGTTTGAGGATTGATAAAATTAGTATACTTTTGCACTCTCAATTGAGGATCGGTAGTTCAGCTGGTTAGAATGCCGCCCTGTCACGGCGGAGGTCGCGGGTTCGAGTCCCGTCCGGTCCGCAGAAAATAAAAACCCTGTAACAAAACAAGTTACGGGGTTTTGCTTTTATAGATACTAAGCAATACATATATTACAAGTATTGTTTTCACACTATCACTCTGAGAAGTTTACCTGCTTTCCTTTTGAAATTTCAATCACTACCTTCAAATCAGGAATCACACCAAAATTTCGTTGACGTCAAAAAGAAAGGGCGCTGAGAAACCTGAAAAGTTGTTTGATAATTCAAAATATGGTCTGAATATTTTGTTCTGAAATACCAGAACGAAACCTTTGAGCAATATCTTTGGTGCCTGATGTGGTGATTATTGTCTGACGGGCATGTCCGTATGTTTGGGATAACCTCTTTGTTTTTTGCTAATTTTGTACTTCATTTTTCAAAACTATTATAGATGGATCTTGCTCCAAAATACAATCCTTCGCTTGTCGAAGACAAATGGTATCAATACTGGATGAACCAGGGATTCTTTCATTCCAAACCAGATGATCGGGAACCTTATACAATCGTAATCCCTCCCCCGAATGTGACCGGCGTTTTGCATATGGGTCATATGCTGAACAATACGATCCAGGATATTCTCGTCAGGCGTGCGCGGATGCAGGGAAAGAATGCCGAATGGCTTCCGGGTACAGATCATGCCTCCATTGCCACTGAAGCAAAAGTGGTTGCAAAACTGAAGGAAGAGGGAAAAGACAAATCCCAGCTGACACGTGAAGAATTCATGGAACATGCCTGGCAGTGGAAGGAAAAACATGGCGGTATTATTCTTGAACAACTCAAGAAACTTGGTGCTTCCTGCGACTGGGACAGGACCCGCTTTACTATGGACGAATCATTATATGATTCCGTGATTGACGTGTTTATCGATTTGTATAAAAAAGGATATATATACCGCGGCGTTCGGATGGTTAACTGGGATCCGAAAGCATTGACAGCACTTTCCGATGAAGAGGTGATATATAAGGAAGTAAACTCAAAATTGTATTATGTTCGATACAGAGTTGAAGGAACGCAGGACGAATGGATCACCGTTGCAACTACACGGCCGGAGACTATCCTTGGAGATACTGCTATCTGTGTTCACCCCCAGGATGACCGCTACCGTCATCTGAAAGGAAAGAAAATCCTGGTTCCGCTGATCAACCGGCAAATTCCTGTGATATTTGACGAATATGTCGACCGCGAATTCGGAACAGGTGCTTTAAAAGTGACGCCAGCACACGATATCAACGATTATAATCTTGGATTGAAATATAAGCTTGAGATAATTGATACTTTCAATCCTGATGGTACCATGAGCGAAGCAGCCCGGTTGTTTATCGGGGAAGACCGCTTTTCTGTAAGAAAGAAAATGACCGAAGCTTTGAAAGAGAATGGTCACCTGGTAAAAGTACAGGAATATGTTAATAAAGTCGGATTTTCAGAACGTACTGATGCAGTAATCGAACCGCGTATTTCACAACAATGGTTCATGCGGATGAAGGATCTTGCAAAGCCTGCTCTGGAATTGGTCGAAAACGATGCGATCCGGTTTTATCCTGCAAAATACAAAAACATGTACCGGCATTGGATGGAAAATGTGACCGACTGGTGCATTTCGCGACAGCTCTGGTGGGGGCAGCAGATACCAGCATGGTACCTGCCAAATGGGGAATTTGTTGTTGCCAAAAAATGCAATGAAGCATTGATTATAGCACAAAAACAGTATCCGTCACTCAATCTGAAAGAGAAAGATCTCCGTCAGGACGAGGATGTTCTGGATACATGGTTCTCTTCCTGGTTATGGCCAATTTCTGTTTTCGATGGAATCCGGAATCCTGATAATGCTGAAATCCGGTATTATTATCCGACTACTGTGCTGATTACTGCTTCTGATATTATTTTTTTCTGGGTTGCCCGGATGATCATTGCCGGGTGGGAATACCGAAAGGAAATCCCTTTTAAGGATGTGTATTTTACAGGAATGGTCAGGGATAAACTCGGCAGAAAAATGTCTAAATCGCTTGGTAATTCTCCTGATCCGGTTGATCTTATGCAGCGTTACGGTGCCGATGCGGTGAGGGTCGGAATGCTTCTTTGCTCACCTGCAGGAAATGACCTGCTTTTTGATGAAGGATTGATTGAACAAGGACGGAATTTCAGTAATAAAATATGGAATGCATTACGCCTCGTGAAGGGCTGGTCAGTTGATGAGACATTCACACAACCTGAATCCGCCAAGGTTGCCTGTCAGTGGTTTGATACTGTATTAAACAGTGCTGTCGGGAACATCAATGGGCAATTCGATCAATACCGGCTTTCGGAAGCTCTTATGGCTGTTTATAAATTAGTTTGGGATGACTTTTGCTCATGGTATCTGGAGATTATTAAACCAGCATACCAACAGCCTATTGACCTTACAACCTACGAAAGCGCGCTCGGATTTTTTGAAAATCTAATGAAACTTTTACACCCGTTCATTCCCTTCATTACTGAAGAGGTTTGGCATTCCATAAGGGAAAGGGGAGAAGATGAAACCATTATGTACAAAATGATGCCTGCTCAGAAAGCAACGGATAAAACGCTTATTGAAAGATTCAGCGTTGCAGAAGATGTAATCTCTGAAATCCGTTCGATCCGTAGAGAGAAAAATATTCCATTCAAGGATCCGATCACTTTATTTATTAAGAAAAACTACGAAGAGCAGCCAGACACTACTTTTGATTGCATTGTTTCAAAACTCTGTAATCTCAATGAGTTGATTTACACGGATGAAAAGGTTCCGGATGCCATTTCCTTTATCATTCGTAACACAGAATTCTACATTCCGTTTCTGAAAAATATTGATCAGGATGCAGAGATTCTCAAGCTGAAAGAGGAATTAGGTTATACCAAGGGTTTTCTTTCATCAGTCGAGAAAAAACTCAGTAATCAGAAATTCGTGGATGGAGCGCCTGAAGAGGTTGTTAATGCGGAAAAGAAAAAGAAACTGGATGCTGAATCAAAGATAGCTCTTATTGAACGGCAGATTGCAGCAATGAAAACATAGCGTTGAGTATTTGCACTCATCAACTTATCAACTCATCAACTTATCAATGGGAATGACGGGTTAATTGCCGTATCGTACCGTCCATTTCAGGTTTTGCAAAGAATCAAGCGGGAATTCCATCCTCTTTAATATTATATATTTCGATCGAACGGAATCCCATGGGTGCTTTTCGAAGGTTCCGGAAGCAAGAAAGAAAAATGATATTATGGAATCTTTGTTTTGGCTTATGATTTCATCCCATTTTTTCTCACTTGAAAGTAAACCAATAGTATTTGCAAGGAGTTTCGTCACCTCAGGCCGATTTTGCTGAAGAGTGGTATCAGGATAATTTAGCTGATAAAAAACCAGGAGATCCTTGTTTGTGTTGTTGTTAACAAGAATCGTATAAGTAGGCTTCGTTTCAGGCATATCACTTTTTACACAAGAAGTGAAATCCAAACCCAGGATGATAATAAGTAAAATGATTATTTGTTTTTTCATGTTAAATTGCTCTCAGCATTCAGGAACAGGATGTAGATTATATTATTTTTTTGTTTTTGCTCTGCTAATGTTTTCTGCAAGTTTTAGTGCTTCCAGCGCATTGACAACTCCCCCCGTTTTTGATAACATGGAAAAACCAACTTTTGTTTTTTCAAGAGATTTAAGGTTTGGGAGTGTCACTTTCAGTTCAGGATGGAGAGTAGATGAGGCTAACAAGATATCTTTAAGTTCAATCGCTGTAAGCTCAGGATAATATGACCATACCAATGCAGCAACACCTGATACAACAGCGCATGCCATTCCTGTGCCAAACGAAGTTCCATACTTGTCTCCAGGATAAAGAGAAATTATTTTTACACCTGGAGCAAACAAATCCACTTCCTGCTTTCCGTAATTTGAAAATGCCGCACAAAGCTCCTTGTCAGCTTTCATGGAAGAGGCTCCGACAGTGATCCAATTCTCTGCTTTTGTGCCATCCAGGAACTTATTATCGGGGAAATAGTCGGCCTCATCCAGGTTCTTTGCCTCATTCCCTGCTTCATGGATGATCAGGACATTGTGAATTCCGGCAAACGTAACTGCTTCATCAATCCAATTTTTCTGTGGAGAAAAGGTCTTTCCTATGCTAAGGTTAATAATATTTGCACCATTTTCCACGGCATACCGGATGGCAAGCGCCACATCTTTATCCCGTTCATCACCTTTCAGCGTTACCCTTAGTACCATGAGCTCAACATTCTGAGCGACACCTTCAACTCCGGATTTGTTATCTCTGCAGGCGCCGATAATTCCGGAAATCATTGTTCCCTGGGCAGGAAACGGTCCTTTGACATCATTATTCCCATACTTTATGTCAGCAATATCTTCCGGATTATCTCCAATGATTTTTCTTGGTTCGAATTCCAGGTTCAGATATTTTTGAAGGTATAAAGTTGTTTTTTCCTTCATTTCCGGCAATGTCCTTTTTGTAAATCCTTGACTGTAAAGGCCGATCATGAAATCCTTGGCGGAGATGACATACGGACGTGTAGAAGAAATACCATAAACATCACGCTCTGTAAAAGTCGTCTGGTCAAGATGGACCTCTATTACACTTTCCGCTTCATTCAATTTCTTTTCAAAAACTTCGGTATTAAATCGTAATATCTGGAATTTTGATTGTTCTCTTTCATAAAATTCTCTGCACCGGACGTATGTTTTATATTCGTTTTGTTGGTCCGCCGGAACATTATCCAGGGATTTGATGTCCTTAAACAACGGATTTAGTTTCCTGTATATCCTGACCTGTTCAAGGTTCTCATATGCTATGTTTTCTCCACTTCCATTTCCAAGAAAATTCCATCCATGGAGGTCATCAATGTATCCGTTCTTATCATCATCAATGCCATTGTCAGGGATTTCATCTTTATTGACCCAGATTCGACCTTTCAGATCAACATGATTGATATCAACGCCACAATCAATCACAGCTACCACAATTTTTTTCCCGGGGGGCTTACCTTTTAAAAATTCCTCATAAGCACGGTTTACGGATGCTCCCTGAATCCTGGTTTTTTTAGAATCAGAATTATACCAGTTCAGCCAGTTTTTGTCAAGCGAATCAACTGTTGAAACCGGGTTTGCTTGCTGTTGAGGCATTCCTGCCAGATCAAGAACAGAGAAGAACAGGCACAGGAGTGAAAGGAAAGGCAGAATTATTTTTTTCACGTCAGGAGGGAAAAAGAAAACTCCCCCAAAATTAGCGATTATAATTAATTATAGCCGCAACTTTTTTCAAGGGAGTTTTCAGTTTGTCAAACAGCGAATGGAGTAATGAATACTACATCCTGAAAGGGGCTGACAAGTGCATTTACTCAGTTTTTCTACTTACTTCTGGCTTTATGTATCAGGATGTTATTAAAAGCTTTGAAGAAATATTTCACATCAGTTAGAAAAGGATGTTTTTCGTATGCATTCAAATAATCAAGTTCGTTTTTCTGGATTTCATCAAGCGTTTTTGGTGTGGGGAATTGGGCGTAATATGGAGGAATGAGACCTGGTTTGACTTTGATGCGCTTTTCCTGGAGCTCTTTGCTGTACAAGTTGAAATAGTGATGGCTTAAAGGCCGAATACCTACTATTTTCATGTTTCGCTTTATGAAGACGTTGATGAACATTGGTACTTCATCCAGCCAGGTTTTCCTTAGAACCCTTCCAACTGTAGTTACACGCGGATCATTTTTGAATTTACCTCCTTCTTCGAGGTTGTATTTCTGATGCACGTAAGCTTGCAGGTATTCTGAATAGGAGTGCATCGTACGGAACTTATAAACTTTAAATTGTTTCCCGTCTTTTCCTATCCTTGGTAACCGGATGAGGATTCCGTGTGTGGGGTCACCGTTTTTATGAGGGAATTGGGATTTCCGGACTTTCCAATAAAGGATGTCGCCAATTGGTTTTTCCTCAACGATCTCAAACCCGCATGAAATAAGCCGTCCTAAAGTTTCTGTTTCTGATATGACACGCTTTTTCCCTTTGGTAATAAGAAAGTAAATTTTTCTGGTATATTTTAGTTTCGGACAAACGCGATGGTACAGATAATCCAGTAGGTAAACGAAATAGTTGATGATGTACGGATATCTTCTGAGAATCTTTATTTTCCTGAGTGCATAGGTTTCTCCACACCCAAGAAATGTTCCTCCGACAGGGAGTTTTGAATTGACAGTTTCAAAAAACTTATTGATCCTGCGGATATCATTAATGGGTTGAAGATTGACGATTCCAGAATAGAAGCCGGAAGGGTAGTTGATAATATTGAAACGGGTATTTGTTGAAACAACAAGGGTCTTAGGATCTGTTATATCGATATTTTTTCCAATCCAATCAAAAGCGTCTTCACTTGATTCTTCAATTATTGAATCGCGAAGGATGGAAATATCACGAGGAAAATAAAGTGATGCGTTCATCTGGGGAACCGAAGCCAGTTGTTCAATTTCTTCCTTCTCCAGATCAATTCCTATCCAGTCTTTGATAAATAGAGAACCCCTGCAGGTGAAGTAGAAGAGGCCCAGCAAAGATTCGAAAATCGTAGCGATGATGATGGTTCCGAAAATGAGCGAATTTGAATAATGGGGTATATGAAACAGCGCAATCATCATAGTTATAATGGAGAGAATGATGAAATTGCTTATGATAATAGAATTGAAGATAATCTTATACCCTTGCCTTTCTCCGATTCTGAATTTTCTGAAGAGAAAGGAGATGATAAACCAAATGACCAGTATTGAAAATGAAACTCCAATATGAGATAAATCAAATTTCGCTGCAATTACTTTGTGATTGATTATCATTGCCAGCAGAATACAGACAATCAGCAAGACACAATCAGCTATTCCAAGAAGCACACGTGAAATTGTAGAAGATTTCATGAATATGGTTTTACTTCAATTGTCATATGCAACAGGTCCCCAAAATCGCACACAAAAATCCAGAAAAATCCCCTTGTAAAATAAGGCCAATAAAACCAAAACTCCCATTGTCTTGAGTGATGTCAACCTGCTTGTAAATATAGTTTGTCTGTGAAAAATGTGCACAACAAAGGTAGATACTTTTTCTTGAATTCCTACACAAAATGATAGTTCAACTGGATCAAGTTATAAACCAATCGCACTTGTGTGCGATTATGGTGTGCGATTATAGCTGCTTGCCTGCCTACTTCTGAAGACACTATTTGAGGCAATAATATATAGTTTCAGAAGGATTCAATCCATGCTTTTTGATAATCTCAGGAGACAATTGTCTGATATAATTTAACGGTGTTACAGTAAACCCGGCCTGTTGAAGCCTGTCAGCGTAATCCAGTCCATATATCCGTTTATGATCCAGGTGACCATACACCTTATCTCTCAATTCATTTGTGTTGATATTGGGATCTTCAAATGTTTTCTCCCTTTTTGTATCAATTGGAACCTGATGAATAGCATATCCATTTGGTTTGAGAATTCTGTACAATTCTTTCATGGCTTCAAAATCATTTTGTATATGCTCCAAAACATGGGATGATATTACTACATCAAAAGTATTATCAGAAAAGGGGATATGCGTTATATCAAAATGAAGGTTGGCCCGCGGTGAATTCAGATCTGCCGAATAGTAATTGTCTGGATTAAGCTTTGAGAAGAAGGAAATCGAACCTTTTTCCGGCGCAAAATGCAGGATTTTTAAACCGGGCCTTTCCAAGATGTTTTTTTCATTATCAAGAAAATAGTAAAGATTTCTGTGTCTTCGGCCAGCACCGCAACCTGGGCAAGCACCAAGCCCTGACAAAAGAAATGTCCTGAAACTTCTTTTGCAGCAAGGACATTCAACATTATCTCCGATAAAGAATAATCGTCTAATTCCGTAGTAGAATGATATTAAATCTTCATAGATGAATTTCGGAATCAGAGGCTTGATAGCATACCATGTCGTGGCGTTCATTTTTTAAATAGCTTGAAAAACAGAGGATTGGTTCGACGAATTCAAAAAGAAACAGATCGCAAACATTGATGCGATCTGTCAGAAGGACTAAGTGCGCCCAGACGCACATTAAATGACCGGGAACAAAAATCCCGTAATATAAGCGAGTATGATGTAATCAAGATTGTGTTCTGCAAACAAGTTGAATCAGCAAGGAATGAAACGAGTTGTTACAGAGAAACAGAAGTCTAATGGCAAACCACCCTGAGGTGATTGTTGCGGGGGAGTTCATTGTTCGCGGTTCAAATATGTTCCCACACCTAAACTCATGACGAATTTCCCCACAGCATAAAGCAATGGTTTATGGGCTATGACATATCTGGGGGTTTCAACCAATTCTCCTCCGAATTTTGACTTGAAGTTTCTAACGTCATAGGGAACATCAGGTTTTCCGGCTCCCATAAAATTAAGGGTACCTCTATTAACTAATTTTTGAAAAAAATAAATTCAACCAAAATAATCTACTCATATAAACTACAAATCGACTCTTGCTTTTTGATATTTATTGATCTTTCTATTTGACGTTCTTTGACAAATTTGCAATAAA
>CAIWTA010000280.1 GCA_903915465.1 uncultured Bacteroidales bacterium
TTAAAGGTGTATTCGATATTCAGATTGGCAATATAGTAAGGTAATATAGCTACCTCATTGGCGTGAATTTCGTTTTTAAACTTGTAATCCAACTGATCTTTGGGGATAGCATTTTCAATGATCTCACAGATAAAGGTTCCTGTTCCTGTGGCAGGGTCAAGGATCTCCACATTCTTATCGGCAAGGGTTTTCCCAAAATGTTTAAGCAGGAAATAGTTGGTGCTTTGCACCATGAATTGCACGATCTCATTGGGTGTATAGATAACACCAAGACGGTCGGCGGCTTTGGGGTTATATACTTTGTAGAAGTTCTCGTACAGAACTTTCAGGAATTTTTGTTTTTCGTGATGGTCGGTAATCCCCGCTGCCGTGGCATTGATCGCTTCGTAGTAATGCTCAATGCTGTGCAACAGGTTTCGTCGTTCGGCATAGGTAAACAGGATGGCAATCAGCTTTTCCAGTTCTGCAGCGATAGTGTTGTGGCGGTGAAATTCGGCATCATCGAAGATCTTGATGAAAATGTCGCTGGTAAGGATATGCTGGATCATCATTTCGCGGATATCCTCCAGTGTAATATCTGGATTGATCTCTGCTTTGCATAATTCAAGAAATGCAGCCTGTGCGGTTAAAAAGTCTCTATTGGTCTCACGTGTTTCGAGTATTCTTGTCCTGAGTGTTTCAACTATAACAGGAATATCTGCCTTGAACTTCTCAATCGCATCTTCAAACTTATAAACCGTTTCACTCTTAAAAGAGAAGAACTCTGTCAGGATTTCGTGAAGTTTGCCGGCATCCCTTACCTTAACCCGGTTTACCTCTTCTCCCCGCTGGAACAGAACGGCTACATTGCTGTCTTCGAAAAGTATGTTTGTAAGCGGATATCCTTTTTTTATTTTTGTATCAATTTCGGCTTCAATATCATCTTTTTCATCTTTGCTTTCCCACAACCCGATATCAAGACCCCAAAGATTTTTGACTGTTCCATCCGGCTGAACTTTTTTCCCATTGGTGCCCATTACAGCAATTTCGGCCACTACTTCATAATTGAATTTCCTGGCATACTCATTCAATAGTACCCAAAAATAATTTCTGATGCTCTGTTCATTCCGGCTCTTGCCGAATTGCAATGTCCGGTCGAGGTTCTGGTAGTATTGGTTGATGAGGAGTTTGGACATCGTTTTTTATTAATAAACGATTATTTCAAATCAAAATCTTTAATTTTTCTGCTGCTGTTTGAAATTCTCAATGGCAGTATCCAGGAATTTTATAAAATTTTCAACCTTCAGGTCATATGCTTTGGGCGGCGTCAGCAGATTTCCACTGGTATCCAGCAATACATAATACGGCTGAGCATTTATGTTGAATCGGGAGATCTGGAAATCTGCATATTTCTTGCCAATAGATTTCTTGACTTTCCCATCGTATTTCGAAGTGATCCAATCTTTTTCAGGAAGCTCGGTTTTATCGTCAACATACAGCGCGGTAACGATAAAATTCTGACGAAGCCGTTGTAAAACCTTTGGATCAGACCAGACATTGGCTTCCATCTGACGGCAATTCACACAACCGTGGCCTGTAAAATCAATGAAGATCGGTTTATTCAGTTTCCTGGAACACTGAAGAGCCTGGTCATAATCAAAGTATCCCTGGAGACCATGGGGAAGTTCCAGAAATTCGCTGTATTTTGGTTTTTCACAAAGTGAAGTATTGGTTTTGCCTTCTCCGCCTGAATTTATCGTACTGACTTCATTGCGGATGATTGCATTCAGGTCAAAGTCCATGGATTGCTGGGGAGGAAGATATCCGGCTAAAGCTTTCAAAGGTGCGCCGAACATCCCCGGAATCATGTACACCACGAAAGTAAAAGTGATGATTGCCAGGGTTATCCTCGGAACGCTGATATAAGGAATATCAGAATCGTGATTGAATTTGAGTTTTCCGAGAAGGTACAATCCCATCAGGAAAAAGATGACGATCCAGAAAGCAAGATAGACTTCGCGATCCAGAATTCCCCAATGATACGTCTGATCAGCGATGCTTAAAAATTTCAACCCCAATGCCAATTCCAGAAATCCCAAAACAACTTTCACGGAATTGAGCCACCCGCCTGATTTCGGTAATGAGGCCAGCCATGAAGGGAAAAAAGCAAACAGCGCAAATGGCAATGCAAACGCAAGTGAGAAGCCAAACATTCCGATAATCGGCATCAGGATCTCGCCACCGGCAGACTTCACAAGGATGGCGCCAACAATTGGGCCGGTGCAGGAAAATGATACAAGAACCAATGTGAATGCCATGAAAAATGCTCCTGAGTAACCGCCTTTGTCTGCCTGTTTGTCTGCTTTATTCACTAACCAGCTTGGCAATGTGATCTCGAACATACCGAGAAAAGAAGCTGCAAAAACAATAAATATCAGGAAGAAAAAAACATTCGGCAACCAGTGTGTGCTGAGAAAATTCGCAAAATTGGCTCCCAGAGTGAGTGCAACAATAGTTCCGATGACAGTATAGATCAGGATGATGGATAATCCATACACGATGGCCTGGAAACGTGCTTTTCGTTTATCATCGCCATTATGCATAAAGAAGGTCACCGTCATCGGGATCATCGGGAATACACAAGGTGTGATGATCGCGGCGAGACCTGCAAGAAATGAGATCAGGAAAAACCAGAACAACGATTCTTTTTTCGCCTTGTCTGCCTGGACAATAGCAGGTGAAACTGGTGTACTCTGAACCTGTGTTTGTGTTGGTTTTACTGAATCTGCTTTTTTGTCCGGTGTTACTGCAGCTGTTGAAGCACCGGATTTATTCTCAGCCGGAGTAACTTGAGAAACAGGATTTCCTTTGATTGCAAAAGAAAATTCAACTTCATTCGGTGGTATGCATTGTTTGTTATCGCAGCACATGAATTCAAGGACGCCCTTAAGGGTAAAATCCTTTTTGCTGAGTACTTTTATTTTTTGTTTAAAAATAGCTTTATCTGCAAAAAACTTCAGTGTCATGTTCTCGAACATCGGATCAACCTCGACAATCGGCTTGGATTCTGTGGTTTTCCCTGTCAGTTGATAATCCGGTGATTTGGTATATGTGAAGGTCGTAGGAATCGGTCCCTTGGGTGGAATGTCCTGGGAATAGAGATGCCATTTTTTGTCAATCTTCGCAGACAGCAGTAAAATGGCCTCATCCGGTTTCGTTTGTTCAACACTGAATGACCACTTTACAGGATCCAGAATCTGGGAAAATGAAAGAGATGGAATCAGGAGAATCGTCAGAAAGAAAAATGTGTATTTTTTCATTGTTCTATGGGTGTGAGCACGTTATAACGAATAACAAAGGTAGATATTTTATTTTGTCAATCTGATGTTCAGCACTTCTTTTGTTTTAGCGGTAATCCGGAAACGGTTATCAATCCTATGCCCAACAACCCAGATGATATCTTCCATACAACATAACACCCAGGTATTTTCTTTCTCAAGTAAGGAGAATTTTTCATCAATAAAATAATCGCTGAGTTTTTTCCTGTGATTTCGTCCAAAAGGGTAAAATAGGTCGCCATGCTGCCATTTCCTTAGTAGCAGCGGAAAATGGAGCTTCTTCATATCAAGGAATGCCATCATGGGAGAAGGATCAATGCTGAAGTCTTTATTTTTTTTTTGCTTTTGAAAAGTAAGTTTCAGCGGTTTTTTTAGCGTTGCTGTGTGTTCAGAGATCATGAAATGCTGGCTGGTTTCGCTATCCGAAGCACCATCTTTTTTCGGTGTGATGATAATATTTTCTCTGTCCTTAATCAGCCGGTGAGTTGGAGAAAGCAATATCTTTCCTGATGTTTTATCCAGGGTTTTCAGGAGGTCTTTTACTTGAGAAATGTTGAAGCCGAAAGGGGAGAGGAACTCAAACAGATACGTTCCGGCAGGGTTCAGCTTTTTAATTTCACTGATAGAAATCCTGGTAATCTCTTTTTCTTTTTTAACGATCTTTTTCCTTTTTTTTCCCAAAGCTTCCCGGAAAATCGTTTCCACTTCCCTGATCCGTAAGATATTTTCGGTCATATGGTGGGCGAAATCCGGATGAATTTCCTGAAGTACTGGCAGAATCTCATGCCGTATCTTGTTTCTGAGATACTTTGTTTCATCGTTTGATTTGTCTTCACGATAGGATATGGAATTATCCCTGGCAAAATTGTCAATGTTTTTCCGGTTGGTGAAAAGCATCGGACGAATCACATTTCCCTGTTTGGGCAATATACCATGAAATCCGGCAATCCCGGTGCTTCTCATTAAGTTGATGAAAAAAGTCTCAACCTGGTCATCAAGATGATGAGCTGTTGCAACATAACTGTAATTTTCTTTTTGGAGAATTTCCCGGAACCAATTGTACCGAAGTTCACGTGCTGCCATTTGAATGGAGATCCCTTTTATTTCAGCGATCTGTGCAGTTTGAAAACGTTTTGTGTAAAAAGGAACTTTGTTCCTTTTTGCGAGTGATGCAACGAAGATCTCATCTTTTTCTGACTCTTCATCGCGTAACTGAAAATTACAATGGACGATTCCATAAGTATAACCGGTCAGCCGAAAGAGTTCCGTCATCACAACAGAATCCATGCCTCCGCTCACTGCCAGGAGGATTTTCTCCTTTGGAGAGAAAAGATTTTCGGAAACGATGAATTTCTTGAATTCCTTTAGCATTGGACAAATGCAAAATGGTAAAATCTAAACTGGCAAAAAAAAAAATACAGCAAAGTCCCTTCCTATAAGAAATAATAGCAACGTCAAAAAAGATAATAAAAATGTTCTTGCAGATTTTCGAAGATAAGATCGCAGATTCTCACAGAAATTATGGCTGGATTTTTTCTGCGGAAATTTGCGTTTTAATCAGCGTTAATCTGCGAGAAAAAATAGCAATGATAATTAATTGATTTCCCAGGTATCCCCTGAATTCAGCAGATCATCAACATTTTTAATTTTGGAAGTTTCTTTTGCGTATTTTATCTGCTCTTCAACGAGATCATCATAAGTGGGGAACATGGCAGAGCGGATTACTCCAAATACCATCGGGAAGTGAGGCGGGGCAAGTTTGGCAAGCATAGTATGGATTCCGGGATCTTTATCATACGGGTCGTGAACCAGGATGTCATCAACCGTGATACCATCTTTTCCGATCTCGGCAACTTCCATACCTGTGTCGCCAAGTCTCAGCCCTTTCTCATTGTTTTTTCCGAAAAGCATCGGTGCTCCGTTTTTCAGGATCAGCATATTTTCATCTTTAACCTCTTTTCCGATGACATCGAAATGAGCTTTATCTGCGTAGATGATACAATTTTGCATGATCTCCATCACTGAAGTACCGTCGTGCTTGGCAGCTTCGAACATAGATTCAGTCATCAGGCTGATGTTATTGTCGGGGACCCTGGCAAAGAAAGTACCCTGGGCACCCATAACAAGTTCGCCAACTGTAAATGGATGTTCGATTGTACCTTGCGGCGAGGTCTTTGTGATCTTACCCATCGGAGTAGTAGGGGAATATTGCCCTTTTGTTAATCCATAGATCTGGTTATTGAAGAGGATGTAGTTCACATCCACATTACGGCGGATAAGGTGAATGAAATGGTTTCCGCCGATGGCAAGTGAGTCGCCGTCACCTGAAGCAATCCAGACGCTCAATCTTGGGTTTGCAACTTTCACACCGGTTCCGATGGCGGCAGCACGGCCGTGAATTCCATGGATCCCGTAGGTATTTACATAATATGGAAAGCGGGAAGAGCAACCAATGCCGGATACCATGCAGAAATTCTCTTTCCGGTATCCGATCTTCGGAAATACTCTTTCAACTGCTGCCAGGATTGCATGAGCGCCACAACCGGGGCACCATTTTACCATCTGGTCGCTTTCAAAATCGGTTTTACTGAGTTGAACGTTCGAACGTTCAATGGTCATATTTACGAATTCGCTCATTATTTTTCCTCCAGAAGTTGGTTAAATTTAGTTGTTAATTCATTGATCATGAATGGCTGGCCTTGTACTTTATTGAACTGATGATATGAAGCTGACGGATGTCTCATTCTGAGATAGTTCACAAATTGCCCGCTATTTAATTCGCATACCACGATGTTTTTATATCCTGCAAAGATCTCTCCGGTATTTTTTGGAAGCGGCATGATATAATGGAAATGCGCATGACTGACCTTTTTCCCTTCCCGTTGCAGATTCTGAACTGCAGAATGAACGGCGCCAAAAGTACCACCCCAACTGACTACAAGAAGATCACCGGATTTCTCACCATAGACTTCTTGCAGAGGAATGTAATCAGCTATCCGCTCAACTTTTTCTGCACGGTATTCAACCATTTTCTGGTGATTCATCGGGTCAGTTGAAACTGTACCAATGATGTCCTCTTTCTCAAGTCCACCAATCCTGTGACGAAGTCCTTCCATTCCCGGTATTGCCCATTGCCTTGCAAGTGTCTTCGTATCCCTTTTGTACGGTTTGTAGTCCGGATCATTCGGTTTTGCCATTGGCGGCTTGATTGCCGGCATTTCAGCCATTTTGGGGATTTTGAACAATGTTGATCCAAATCCCAGATATCCATCGGTTAACAGGATACAGGGAGTCATGTGTTCCATTGAGTATTTTGCAGCCATATAGGCATAGTAGAAACAATTTTCCGAAGTAGATGCCGCAATAACAATGACGGGACATTCTCCATTTCTTCCGAATAACGCCTGGTAAAGATCTGATTGTTCCGATTTGGTTGGAAGACCGGTAGAAGGACCCCCACGCTGAACATTCACAATTACCAGCGGTAATTCAGTAATCACTGCAAGGCCAATAGCTTCACTTTTCAATGAAAGCCCTGGACCCGAAGTTGATGTACAGGCCATTGATCCGGTAAAACTTGCTCCAATGGCGGAACAGATACCTGCAATTTCATCTTCCGCCTGGAACACCTTTGCTCCCAATGATTTATGTTTGGAAAGCTCCATCAGGATTTCAGTGGCAGGAGTGATAGGATAAGAACCAAGAAATAATGGACGCCTTGATTTTTCTGCAGCAGCCAATAAACCCCATGCAGTTGCAATGTTCCCAGTAATATTACGGTAACGTCCTTTTTCCATTTTGGCAGCGCTAACCTGAATTACAGATTCGAGAACTTCGATTGTATCCGCGTAATTATATCCTGACTGAATGACCAATTTGTTGATTTCCACAACTTTCGGATCCTTTTTAAACTTCTTCTCAAAATAGCTGAATGAAGTTTTCGGGTCGCGGTTAAAGATATAATAGAGCATACCCAGCGCGAACATGTTTTTGCTTCGCTCTGCTGTTTTGCTGTCAATGTTCAGATCTTTAAGGCTTTCTTTGGTGAGTGTGGTGATCGGTGATTTGATCATATGATAACTCTCCAGGCTCCCATCATCCAGCGGATTGGACTTGTAACCTGCTTTTTCAAGGGGTTTATCACTAAAAGCATCTGTATCCACAATGATGGTAGCGCCCTTCCTGGCCCACTTCATATTAGACTTGAGAGATGCAGGGTTCATTGCAATGAGTACGTCTACCATGTCGCCGGTGGTAAATATTTTTTCACTTCCAAGATGAACCTGAAAACCGGATACACCTGCAATGGTGTTTTGTGGTGCACGGATTTCGGATGGAAAGTCAGGAAAAGTAGCAATATCAACTCCGGCCAATGCCGAGCTATCCGAGAACAATCCACCGGTGAACTGCATACCGTCACCAGAATCGCCTACGAATTTTACTACAACAGATTCCTTTTCTACAACAGATCTTTTTTTCTTAGCCATAAAAAATTGAATTTTTTTAGATGCGCAAAGTTACTATTTTCGTAATAACGAAAAAGACTTTCGATGAGATTTATCCTGTTATGTGGCAATTGGTTTTTAGAAAAATTTGTATCTTTGCCATGAATAATTGATTTATTAACCCTGTCCCTTTTAACACGGACAATAATTTTTGTGAGTCATGTCTTATAAAATTAATGAAGATTGTACTGCTTGTGGAACATGCATTGATGAGTGCCCTGTTGAAGCAATCAAAGAAGGCGACATTTATGTCATTGATCCCGAAATTTGCACTGATTGTGGTGCTTGCGCCGATGTTTGTCCTGTTGAAGCAATTCACCCGGAATAAGGTAAGCATTACTGACTTTTCAGAAGAAGGAGGCCATTCGAAAGAATAGTCTCCTTCTTTTTTACTGCACAAGTCTTGGGGTATATAAGAACCCTTTTCAACGCGGTCTGCGTAAAAATACCTGCATTAATACGTAGATCAGCGCAATTAAAAATGGTGAATTTCTCCTGCCAGATTCGGCATTTCAGCGCTTGAAGTACCCCTGCCGCGAACCATACCTTTGGTTTATTCAAATCAGTTCATAAACCCTTAAAAAACCAAAGCCATGAAAACAGTAAAAATTTTTTCCGCTCTCATCTTCACAATGATTCTTATCAGTGTAAATGCAGGTTTCGCAAAAACGAGCGATGATCGCAACCGCCCAAATGGTAATCCAACGGCACAAGTCTGGTACCCTGTGGTAGTCCATTTTGCATCAGATCAATTATTGTGCAATGTTTACCTGATTGAAATTATAGATGCAATGGGAATCCAGGTTGCACCCGCACAGGTTTTCGTTCCGGGAACTACGACCTACAAATTTTTTGAACAAACACGTATTTCAAAAGGTGTCAGAATTGCACGCCTGGTAAAGGCTCCATATGGAGTGCATTATATTTGTCCAATCGAGTTGGTTACAGCTCCCGATGTTAAGGTTATCGAATTTAAGAATGGCAATTTCTATCGTTTCGATCTCTACCCGAAATCCGTGTCAATAAAAGAATCAATAAAATAGTCGATTGTCAGATTATATAAAATGTGAACCAGAGCCGGGCAGAGTTGCCCGGCTTTTTGATTTAGGGAAAAATCAACAACTACTTCTTCATTATTTTTTATTTCTATCTAATTTATTTGCTAAAGTAAAAATGGGGATATCAACACACAATGAAATACTATACCGCCAGTACATACTACCAGCATAATTATTTTGAATGGCTGGATCATCCTTACTTGGCTCATTTACATTACGAAGATTTGGTCCAATCTGAACTCCCATATTTACTGATAAAGGACATTTTGGAATCCCTATTGAAAAAAATAACCCGGGTGAAAGAATGTCTTTCAACTTAATAGTGGGAATTGAAGCGACTGAATCATTTGCAAACCTGAACGATGTAATTGCACCTAAATCAATAGCCGAAATGAACAAAGAATACGACCAATTCGCCTTTAAACATTTTCTATGACCAAAGCTTATTGCTATTCCGATTGGAGCAGTGATACCATAAGAATTAATTTTTCTTGGATTCTTTGTCCAGATAGGATCTACTCCACTAATTCTTTCATACCCTAAATAAAGGCCTGGATATGCATTCACAGACACATTAAACGCACTTTCCCGCTTTATTCGTGAACTGCCCGTAGGAAGAGCATGGTTTTTTATAACTTTTTCAACTTCTTCAGAACTTTTAGCATTTGCAACAGAAGCCATAAATGTGCCATACTTTATGAGGCCTTCAGTAAAAGTTTTTAAATTCGAAGCATCTACCAGCAGATTATCACCACCTCCATTGCTTATATATATCAACTGATAAGTTCTGTTAATCAGATAAGTCAAATCTGCCATAACAGCACTGTATCTTTTTAAACTCAGATCCATTCCAAGCTCGCCTCCTTTATTTAAAAGATCGAGTACATGTTCAGTTGTGACTAAAATGGGCTTTAACCCTGGAATTTCCGAATCAAGTTTTAATTTAAGCATTGTTTCATCGGTATATTTAATAATATTTACGGATGATTGAATGAATGGATAGAGATCGAGATAAGAAATTTTCGCTTTAGCCGAATCAGTCTTGGCATTTTCAACAGCAGTTTTCATCTTTGTATAGCTGCTGCGAAAATCTTTTACTTTTACAACAAAACCATTAATTACCGGCTTTACTTTGTTCCAGTCGCCTATTAACTCATAGAGGTGGATTATTTTTGAAGGATTATTTTCATCTTTCTGAAATTGAATGTTATCTTTCTTTGCTTTCAGCCATAATAACAAGTTATAGAATTCGGACAAATCGTCATCGCATAATAATTCCTTTAATTCCGAATCTGTTATCCAGTATTCATCCACATCACGAGATCTGAGGGAGGAAGAGATCAATTGTAAGGTTTTAACTGCGTTACGAAGGTTGAATGTAATCCAACAAATCTTTCTATTATTCGAATCCTGGTCTGTAGGTACAATATATTCGTCAGCATTAAAATCATCCAGAAGTTGCCCGGCATGGACGTGATCAACAAACCCTTTCGCAACATATAATGCAAACCGCGCAGAAACATGGCAGGCTGTATTTTTTCTGAATTTTTCAAGTAAAGATGCATTGGTTTCAAATGTTTCAAGATTGAAAACCAGGTTGGAAATGTCTTTATCAAAAGCATCACGCAGAGTCGTAATATAATTATCCCAGTTATAGATTTCAGTATCTACCGAATGCAGAATATCATAGGTTGTAGGGAATAGGTATTTCATGTCGCTGGTCGGGGTCTTATCGAGAATATCTTTGAAATGTTGAAAAAAAGCAATGGATAATTCTTCTTTTACCCGTGTAACTAGAAACCGTGCAATACCATCAGCAATGTTGGTTACATCATAATTCCCAATAGTATTAATAAGAGAACTTAATCCCGTGGAAGGTATTGGATTTGTTGCATTTTGGGCGCCTGCCCGGGAATTAAGGTTAAGCAAACTATCGGCAATTACCTTAAGCGACGCCGACAATGGGTCATTTGATGAATAACCATAATGTTGCAATATTTTAATTTTTACAGACAAATTACTATCCGGACTTGCCAGATATACGGCATCATAATAAATTAACCCGATTTTGTACCTTGACTTGCTTTTTGAATTATTTGTTTGACTTTTTTCGTCCTTAAGTTTTAATGGAATTTTTACTGTTTTTATTGTATCTCCATCCATATTGAGAATGGAAACTGTAGGGTTTACACCAAGTTCCAGTGAATCAGAACGAGAAATGCAGATCTTATTTCTCTTTATTTTATAATGTGATCTATAATTCTTCTTTAAAAATTCTGGTGGCTTAATTTTATTATCTTTCCCTTGAACTTTCAGTTGGAGGTTTGAATTACACTGATTATCAATTATGAGTTCCCAGTCTGTAATTTCTTCTCCAGAGTCAAGTCCGGCCAAATTATTTTCCGTTTTAATTAATGACATATCAGTTATGCTCTTAATAGTGATAGTCAATTTGTTATCCTGTGCGAATAAGGAAAAATTCACGCTAAGGATGATGAATAACAGGAGTAATTTAGTTTGTTTCATAGCTGAAATATTTTGTTGTTAAGGGTACCTCTATTAACTAATTTTTGAAAAAAATAAATTCAACCAAAATAATCTACTCATATAAACTACAAATCGACTCTTGCTTTTTGATATTTATTGATCTTTCTATTTGACGTTCTTTGACAAATTTGCAATAAA